>CAZMUN010000026.1:0-15342 GCA_964569815.1 uncultured archaeon | reverse complement strand
CCTGACGCGCTGAGAGGTGTTGTATGGTCATCGTCAGCTCGTACTATGAAGCGTCCTGTTAACTCAGGCAACGGGCGAGACCCACATCCATAGTTGCTATCTCTCAATTTGGGGGAGCACTCTATGGAGACTGCAGTGGTAACACTGAGGAAGGAGTGGGCTACGGTAGATCTGTATGGCCCGAATGCCCTGGGCAACACGCGGCATACAATGGCTGAGACAATGAGTTCCGAACCCGAAAGGGTAAGGTAATCCCCTAAACTCAGCCTCAGTTCGGATTGAGGGTTGTAACCCACCCTCATGAAAATGGAATCCCCAGTAATCGCGCTTCATTAAAGCGCGGTGAATAAGTCCCTGAGCTTTGCACACACCGCCCATCAAGCCAGTTGAGTAAAGCTTAGATGAGTAGTCTTCATAAGAAAACCACGATTCTGAGCTTCGCAAGACGGGCTAAGTTGTAACAAGGTGTCCGTAGGGGAACCTGCGGACGGATCACCTCCTTCAATTTAAACTTTTTTGAAACGCTTGCGTCTTCGGACGCTCGCTTCCAAAAAAGTTTGCAAAAAATGCAAAAATTGGACAAAAAAAAGCGTTTTTTCCAGTTGGCTTTGGCCCTGCCGAGCATCTTTGATGCGAAGGCAGTGCGACGATGCCACCAAGCAAAAGCAAAGCTTTTGCAGGGTCTTGCAAACCCACAAGGTTTGCCAGATATGCCAATTGGCGCACAAGCCTGCTTTATATTTATTCGACGGACGTCTCGCGGCGTGCCGAATTGCAAGCTGAAGCGAGCACGTGGCATCGAGCTCTTATAGAGCGAAGATGGCACTCGTACCCGCCGGACGTGACGGCGTAGGGCTCGTAGATCAGCTGGTAGATCGCCTGCTTTGCAAGCAGGAGGCCGTGGGTTCGAATCCCGCCGAGTCCAAAGAGCCTTTCTTTAGAAAAGAAAGCCTCGGGAAAGAAACGCTCTGCTTCGCAGAGCAAATCAACGGTTGTTGTCCTGCAAAAGGACTGCAGCTGAAATGGTTTTCCGCTTTCGGGCGGTGCAGGTCCCAAGCTTTTTTGGGACTCAAGGGCCAGAGTGTAAAGCCTTTTTTGGGCTGAAAAAGCTCAAAGGGGGAATTACATTTGATGACGCCATGCATTGGAAGTATTCCCGTAAAGTAAGTAGCGAAGCTCGAAGAGATTCGGGTTTCGCAAACCTTTTTCGCAAGAAAAAGGTTTATTGCTAGTGTTCCATGTAGGAGCCGTGCACGCCACTTAGGGGATAACTAGGCTCAACGGTCGATGAAGGGCGTGGCAAGCTGCGATAAGCCTTGGCGAGACGCATGCAGTCTTCGAGCCAAGGATTCCTGAATTGATCTGAAAGGATTGAGAACCCTGGGAATTGAAGCATCTTAGTACCAGGAGGAAAAGAAACCAATTGGGATGCTGTGACTAGCAGCGAGCGAAAGCAGCATAGGGCAAACCGAATCCCGTATGGCAACATATGGGAGATGTGGTGTGGCCTGGTTACATCCAAAAAGCCAAGTTGAAGTTCTCTGGAAAGAGACGCCGCAGAGAGTGACAGCCTCGTAAATGAAAGCCTATTGGATGATTGCCAGGACCCAAGAGTATGAGGCATCAGTTCTTGCCTCAGAAGATTAGGAGTCATTAACTTCTAACTCTAAATACCTGTTGAGACCGATAGCATACTAGTACTGTGAAGGAAAGTTGAAAAGTATCCCTAACGGGAGCTGAAAAGCGCTTGAAACTAAGTGGTTACAGTCGGGCCAGGCCTGAAAGAAACGATGTCCTGTGAAGAGAATACGAGAAATTTTACAATCGAACAGGATTGATCAGGGTTTGGCCGTTCGTCCTGAAGCACGAGCAAGGGAATTTAAGTTTGTGGCAAGGTTAATTCCATTATGGAAGAAGCCGCAGGGAAACCAAGTCAGCGCATCCCGCAAGGGTGAGGCTGAGAGCTTAAACGCTTAAGTCACAAGCTTAAGACCTGAAACCAGTGCGATCTAGGCCTTGGTAAGATGAAGCCGCCCATCCGGGTGGTGGAGGTCTGTTACCGGTGCTAGTCTATCTGCTCGGGTAACCTGGGTCTAGGCGTAATATGCGAATCGCGCCTGGTAATAGCAGGCTCCTCCTGAAATATGTCTTAGCATAGCCCAGCGGGAGCATGCCAATGGGGTAGAGATACTGATTAGAAAGTAAGGGGCCGAGAGGCTTCGCTTTCTTGTCAAACTCCGAATTCGTTGGCTGTTTAGATCGCTGGAGTCGGGGCACCGGCGTAAGGTTGGTGTCCGTGAGGGGAACAACCCAGACCTGGGTTAAGGCCCATAAATACTGGTTAAGTGTTAATTGAAAAGTGTCCCTGTCCTAATACAGTAGGGAGGTTGGCTTAGAAGCAGCAACCCTTTAAAGAGTGCGTAATAGCTCACCTACCTATGGGTGAGGGCCTTAAAAATAATCTGGACTAAACCAGTTGCCGATACCTAGGGGGACTCTCTGTTGAGAGTTATCCAGTAAGGAGGTATTCTGATAGCCTCGAAGCATCTCGGTAACGAGGTGTGGAGCTGTTAGAAACATGGATCCTTGTACTAGTAATAACGATAGAGCCGTGAGAATCGGCTCCGCCGAAAGGGCAAGGGTTCCTTAGCGCTAATCATTAGCTAAGGGTTAGTCGGTCCTAAGTTCAATCGTAATACGATCAGAACGAAAGGGAAACAGGTTCATATTCCTGTACCGCTTTAATACGTTTTCGGCAACGATAGCTTGCTTTCAGACACTTTGGGCTAAGCAGGGTAGGCTTGTCTGCCTGCTTAACTGGAATAAATCTTTGGAGAAGCGTAAAGCTGAGAAGAAGATTAAATCTAGGAAGTCTGCTGAGGCCTGGAGTCCATGAAAATGGAAGCAAGAAGTATTTAAGGCGACCGTACCAAGAACCGAGAAAGGTGCCCCTGGCTGAGAAAGCCTAGGCGTATCGGGGGAACTAAGTTAAGGGAATTCGGCAAATTAGCCCCGTACCTTTGGTATAAGGGGTGCCTGCTCTGCAGAGGGCAGGCTGCAATGTCAAGGGGAGTCCGACTGTTTAACAAAAACACAGGTGGCTGCTAGTCCGCAAGGATGCGAATAGCCGCTGACTTCTGCTCACTGCCAGTACGTGAAAGCCCTGTTCAAGGGGTCTAAGCGCTGGTGAAGAGCGGGCCTAACTCTGAGGCTCTCACGGTAGCGTAATACCTTGCCGGTTTAATGCCGGCTTGCACCAATGAAGCAACGAGATTCCCACTGTCCCTAACTTGGGCCCGATGAACTTGCTTTGCGGTGAATATGCCGCAGAATTCCGACGGGAAGAGAAGACCCCACGGAGATTTACCGCAGTCTGATGTTGTAGTATGGTTTTTGGAGTGAAGCGTAGATGGGAGCACCGAAGCAATTTCGCTAGGAATTGTGGAGCGTCAATGGGACACCATCCTTCAAAAACTGTACTGCTAACCTGAAAGGGAACAGCATTTGATGGGCGGTTGGACTGGGGCGGTACGCCCCTGAAAAGATATCAGGGGCGCCCAAAGGTCTGCTCAGGCGAGTCAGAAATTCGCTGTAGAGTGCAAGAGCAAAAGCAGGCTTAACCATGTTTCTCACAGCACGAAACGTGGGTCAGAAATGAGGGTCTAGCGAACGCCAGTGTGCCCTTTAATGGGGCCTTGGTCTAACAGTGAATTTACCCTGGGGGTAATTGAGTGGTAGCGGGTGAGAGTCCACATCGACCCCGCTGTTTGCGACCTCGCCGTCGTCTCAAGGCATCCTGGCCGTGCATAAGCGGCCAAGGGTGGAGGTGTTAACTCATCAAAGCCTTACGTTAGTTGGGTTAAGAACGGTGCGAGCCAGTTTGGATCCTATCTGTCGGAGTTGTCGGTTGTCTGAGGGAAAGCTGCCATCAGTACGAGAGGAACGTGGCATCGTAGCCTCTGGTGTACCAGTTGTCTGACAAGGCACTGCTGGGTAGCCACGCTGTAGCTGATAAGAGCTGAAAGCATCTAAGCTCGAAGCAGCCCCTGAAAATAGACAACCATTCCTGAAACCGGTCTTGTAAAAGGGATTGGCGTAGGGACGAGGGCGCCAGTAGAACACTGGGTTGATAGACCGGCTGTGTAAGCAGGGAGCTTCGGCGACCTGTTCAGCATACCGGCACTAAAAGCCCGAGCGGTCCTAAGTTCACAACAGCAATGACTTATTTTGCGGAATGCTTCCAATGCATGCGTTTGTCACTTTTTTTTTGACAAGATTTAAATACCTTTTTTAGCATTATTTATATGTGGGTTCCAGAAAGTTGTTAGTGGTTGCATTAATTGTTTTGACTCTAGTTACTGCTTTTTTTGGAGAAACCAGTGCTTACCGAAACCTAAAATTTTCAAGGACAGGCTTTACAAGGCCTGTTTTTAGATTTTTTAAAACAAGCTTTTTTTCCAAAAGCAATCTAATTGCTGCTAATCCTCCGTTGCCTTTGTGCATTGCGGCTGACATAACTGGCGATTCTCGTGTTGACGGAGCCGATTTGGCGATTTGGCAGCAGCAATACAATGCTTTGGGTGACCCTCCTTGTGGCTGTTCTAATGACTATTGCAATAGGGCAGACATTAACAGGGACAGCAGGGTTGATGGTGCCGACTTGGCTTTATGGCAGCAGAACTACGATGCATTGGGTTCAATTCCATGCATTTTGCCTGATTTAGGGTGTTAGAAAGCTTTAAATTCTCTTATATACATAATTTTTTTGGGTAGTGGAAGGTTGGCTAACGCTTCCCCTGCAAAGGGTTTGAAGTGAGGAAAGTCCGCCCTCCCCAGTTCGCAGGAACTGACACAAAACACATCCGAGAGGATAGTTTCCCTGAACAGAAACGAAACGAACGTGCTTGCAAAGCAAGCATTTCTTTGGCGAAGCTTTCTTTTCCAAAGAAAGGTTCGATGAAACGGCGGGGAAACAGTCGCCTCCTCAAAAGGGGCGCGGGTGCAACGCTTCGAGCGGCTTAGACGAATGCCAACAGCCTGCTTCCAAAGAAGCAGGGTAACAAGAGGCGGCTTACTCTCCACTGCCCAAACCTTTTCTTTATTGCAAGGGGTCTTTCTTTTGCTAAATTTTTTCTAAAAGGATAGTCCACTGCCCTAAACTTTTTTTCAACTTTTTGTTATTCAAATGCTCCAGCCTTTTTTTTTAAAATAGTAACCTTAAATAACTGGTTTTGCTTGTTTTTATTATGCCGGCAAAGAAAGTTCGCTATGGTTTCAGCGTAAGGCCAAGATTTGGCGGGGATTCAGAGCGATTTTTGGTTGGAAAGCGAGGCCAGAAAATTGTAAAGGGCGCAAGAAAGCTAACACATGCCTTTCAGATAAGGCCTGATGGCAGCGTAAAATTTTTGCACGGCATTAAAGGCGGTTTAATTGACCAAGGCGCCCACGGAAAAATCTATTTGATAAAGCAGAGCACACTTTCAAAGCTTGGAATAAAGCCCAACGGCAGGCATTTTGTCCTAAAAGTGTACCACAAAAGGCAAAAAACAGATGGGATTACGCAGTATGCCGGAACCTTTGCTGTTTTCAATTATTTGAAAAAGCAGCGCTTGAAGCACGTCGTGCTAAGGGGCCCGCCGCTTATTGCGGGAGGCAAAAATTTTCTTGTAAGTGTTTTGGTGAACAAGCCAACTTTGTGGGCTGTCAGAACTTTTTTCAGGCGCAAATCCAATGCAGCGGAAAGGGCAATGGTTGAACAGTTTGCAAAAGAAGGCATTGTAGAAAAGGAGTATTTTCCCTTGGATCGGATGCCAGATTTTGTAAAAGGGCAGGGCATTACCCAAAGAATGGTTGAAAGGGCTTATGCAGAGCTCTCTGAAGCCATAAGGGCCGGGCAAAGGGTAAACTATGGTTCCGATACGCCGGTTGACTTTGACTTGAAAACCAAGAATTTTTTTATTTATGGTGTAAAGGATGGAAAGCTCCTTGTTTCGGTTTTTGACCAAGGCTCGTTTTCTATTCCAAACGTTTTGGAGTTTTTGGAGAGAAAGAGGTAATTTTTTGGGTTTTTAAAAAAAGCTTTATAATTATTCTACTACCAAAGGTATTTGTATGTGGACTGCAAAAAAGCTTGCAAAGGCCTATTTGGATTTCTTTAAGGAAAAAAACCATGCCATTATTCCAAGCGCTTCGATTATTCCGGAAAACGATCCCACTGTTCTTTTTACCACTGCAGGAATGCATCCATTGGTTCCGTATCTGATGGGCCAGCCCCACCCTGAGGGAAAAAGGCTTGCAGACAACCAAAAGTGCATTAGGACAGGCGACATAGATGAAGTGGGCGATGCATCGCATTTGACTTTTTTCTTCATGCTTGGAAACTGGTCTTTGGGCGACTACTTCAAAAAAGAGGCTATTGAGTGGAGCTACGAGTTTTTGACCAGCAAAAAATGGCTTGGCTTGGACCCAAAAAGGCTTTCTGTTTCATGCTTTGCCGGTGACAATGATGCAGCAAAGGATGAGGAAAGCGCAAAGGTCTGGGAAAGCCTGGGAATACCAAAGGAAAGGATTTGCTTTTTTGGAAAGGAAGACAATTGGTGGGGCCCTGCAGGAAAAACAGGGCCATGCGGTCCTGACACTGAAATGTTTTATGACACTGGAAAGGAGAAATGCGGAAAGGGCTGCAGGCCGGGCTGCCATTGCGGCAAATACTTTGAGATATGGAACGATGTATTCATGCAGTACAACAAGACAGCTGAAGGCAGGTTTGAGAAATTGAAGCAGCAGAATGTTGACACTGGAATGGGCCTTGCAAGAACTGTGGCCATGCTGCAGGGAAAGGAAACCGTTTATGAGACAGAGTTGTTCAAACCTATTATGGACAAGGTTAAAGGCCTCTCAAAAGATTGCAGTGAAAAAAGCGCCAGGATTATTTCGGACCATTTGAGGGCCGTATGCTTTGTTTTGGCTGAAGGAAAGGGCATTGTTCCAAGCAATGTCGAACACGGCTATGTTTTAAGGCGTTTGATTAGGCGTGCGGTAAGGCATGGCAGGCTGATTGGAATTCAAGGCAGTTTTACCAAAGAAATTGCGAAAACCGTTGTCAAGATTTACTCAGATGACTGGCCCGAGCTCAGAGAAAGCTCCGGAACCATTTTTAAGGAACTTGAAGCAGAAGAGGAAAAGTTTGCCAAGGTCTTAAAGCAGGGCGTCAAGAGGTTTGAGAAGATTTTGGAAAAGGAGGGCAAGGTTTCGGGAAAGGACGCTTTCCTTTTGTACCAGAGCTTTGGCTTTCCTTTGGAGATGGCTTTGGAGATTGCCAATGAGAAAGGCCTAAAGGTGGACAAAAAGGCCTTTGAAAAAGAGTTTGAAAAGCACCAGTTCCTATCAAGAACTGCTACTGCTGGAAAGTTTAAGTCTGGTTTGGCTGACCATTCTGAAACCGCTTTGAGAATGCATACCGCAACCCACCTTTTGCACTCTGCACTCAGAAAGGTTTTGGGGGAGCATGTTCAGCAGAAGGGCAGTAACATAACTCCTGAAAGGCTTCGCTTTGATTTTTCTCACCCTGAAAAGGTTTCCAAAGAGCAGCTTGAAAAAGTTGAAAGGATTGTGAACGAAGCCATTGAAAAGGATTTGCCTATTGTGCGTGAGGAGATGTCCTTGGCTGAGGCAAAAAAGAAAGGCGCTTTGGCTTTTTTTGGCGGCAAGTATGCGCCGGAAAAGGTTTCTGTTTACTCGGTGAAGGGCTTTTCCAAAGAGGTTTGTGCAGGCCCGCATGTGAATCATACAGGTGAGATAGGGCGTTTTAGGGTAAAAAAGGAAGAGTCTGTAAGCGCGGGCGTTAGAAGAATAAAGGCTGTCTTGGAGTAAAGGAAACGTTTTTATTCCAGAAAACACTACTTTTTTGCCATGCATTACAAGACCTGTTTTGTGGTATTGGTTTTGCTGATTGCGTTCAGCGGCTGTATTCAAGAGCGTGAACCAGAGCCTTCTTTAAGTCCTTTTGAAAACATGGTCTTTGAGCCTTTGGTAAAGGGCTGTGCTGAGACAGAGCATGGAATGGCTTCAAAGGGCCAGGGCTTTGTTGAGTCAGAGCCTGGTTTGAAGGCTGAAGGCAATGCCTTGGTTTATTCTAGGGCTGTTTCTCATTTGTGCTGCAGGAAGGCAACTATTTCAAAGGCTTTGGACAATGGTTTAAGGGGCTATGATTTGCCTTCTGAAACGCCTTCAATTGTTGTTTTTGAGGACTGGTCTGGCCCTGGCTGCAAATGCGTTTGCAGTTCAGAGCTTGAAGCAAAGTTTGAAAATTTGCCCAAAGGGCCTTATAATGTAAAGGTTGTTTCCCGTGGCTTTGACCCAGAGTCAGGCGAGAACTTTGAAGAGGTTCTGCTGGAGGAAACCGTTTCTGTTCCGCGGTTTGATGGGGAGCCTTCTTTGGATGAAATGAAGGCCTGCCAAAGCGATGAGGGCTGTGTCCTGGTTCAGGAAGGCTGTTGTCCTTGCGTTTTGGGTGGAAAAAGGGTTGCTGTAAACAGCGGGTTTTCAGAGCAATATGATTCCACTGTTTTGGAGGAATGCAAAAGGTCTTCTGGCGCCTGCGTTTCCTTGGAGGAGGACCCGAGTTGCAGCGAAGAGGCCTATGCTGCCTGTGTTGAAGGAAAATGCTCTGTTTGGGTTGCAGACAAGCCTTTGCTGCCTTGCCCTGGCTGCGAGAAAGAAGCGGTTGATTAGGCTTTTAAAACCCTTTTTTCTAAGTTTTTCTTATCATGGCATACGATTTTGCGGCAATTGAGAAAAGGTGGCAGTCTGCTTGGGAAAAAGCAAAGGCTTTTGAGTCAAAGCAGTTAAAGGGAAAGAAAAAGTACTATGTTTTGGAAATGTTTCCCTATCCGAGCGGCAAGCTTCACATGGGGCATGTTCGCAACTACAGCATTGGGGATGCCACTGCCCGCTTTAAGAGAATGCAGGGATTCAACGTTTTGTACCCAATGGGCTATGATGCCTTGGGCTTGCCTGCTGAGAACGCTGCAATAAAAAACAAGGCGCATCCAAGCGAATGGACCTGGGAAAAGATTGGTGAAATGCGGGAGCAGCAAAAGCTTTTGGGGTTTTCTTATGATTGGGACAGGATGGTTGCAACTTGCGACCCTTCTTACTACAAGTGGAACCAGTGGTTTTTTTTACAGCTTTTGAAAAAAGGGCTTGCTTACAAGGCAAAGGCAAAAAGCAACTGGTGCGAAAGCTGTGGAACGGTTTTGGCAAACGAGCAGGTTGAAGACGGAAAATGCTGGCGTTGCCACAGCGTTGTTGAGGAAAAGGAATTCGACCAATGGTTTTTGAAAATCACCGAATATGCTGACGAGCTTTTGAATGACTTGGAAAAGCTTGAGGAATGGCCGCAAAAGGTAAAAACAATGCAGAAGAACTGGATTGGAAAAAGCCATGGCATAGAGGTTTACTTTGAGGAAAAGGATTCCAAGGAGAAGATTTCGACTTTTACCACAAGGCCCGATACCCTTTTTGGATGCACTTTTGTTGTGTTTGCTCCAGAGCACCCCAAGGTTTTGGAATATGTCAAGGGCACGGAACTTGAGGATGAAGTGAAGCGTTTTATTAGGGATGTTAAGGGCCAGAGCCTTATTGACAGGCTTGCTGAGGGAAAGGAAAAGCGAGGCATCTTTTTGGGAAAGTATGCAATAAACCCTGTTAATGGCGAGGTCATCCCGATTTTTGCCGCCGATTTCGCTGTCTTGGAGTATGGCACTGGAACGGTGATGTGTGTTCCGACACACGACCAGCGTGATTTCGAGTTTGCTGAAAAGCATGGTTTGAAAAAGAGGGTTGTGATTCAGCCAAAGGATAAGCCGTTGGATGCCCATACTATGGAGGAAGCCTATGTTGAAGAGGGCGTTTTGGTTAACAGTGGAAAGTTCGATGGCTTGAACAACTTGGAGGCAATTGAAAAAATAGGCGACTGGCTTGAGAAGGAAAAGAAGGGCAAAAGGACTGTTAACTACAAGCTGCGGGACTGGCTTATTTCAAGGCAGCGTTACTGGGGAACTCCTATTCCAATAATTTACTGTGATAAGTGCGGTACTGTTCCTGTTCCAGAAAAGGATTTGCCTGTAAAGCTGCCGGAAAAGGCGCCTTTTACTGGCCAGGGAAACCCTTTGGACAAGGTTGGGGAATTTGTCAGCGTGAAATGCCCAAAGTGCAGGGGGCCTGCGAAAAGGGAAACTGATACAATGGATACCTTTGTTGACAGCTCTTGGTATTTTTTCAGGTACTGCTCGCCAAAAGAAGAAAAGGCAATGTTTGGCAAAGAGGCAGGCTACTGGCTGCCTGTTGACCAGTATATTGGCGGCATAGAGCATGCAATAATGCACTTGCTTTATGCAAGGTTTTTTACCAAGGCTTTGCGTGACCTGGGGCTTACCACGGTTTCGGAACCGTTCTCAAGGCTTTTGACGCAGGGAATGGTTTTGAAAAACGGTGAAGTGATGAGCAAAAGCAAGGGCAATGTAGTGGACCCTGGCTTGATAATTGAAAGGTTTGGGGCCGACACTGCAAGGACTTTTGTTCTTAGTGTAAGCCTTCCTACAAAAGAGCTAGAGTGGAGTGATAGGGGCGCGGAAACCACTTTCAAGTTCTTGAACAGGTTTTTTGAGTTCGTTTCCGAATCCAAGGCAAAGTTTGGGTGTGGAAAAATTGATGCAAAAAAGCTTCATTCTAAGGACAGGCTTTTGTTAAGCAAAACCCATAGGACGATTTTGTCTGTTTCAGAGGACATGGCTTCTTTCAGGTTCAATTTTGCGTTAAGCGGCATCACGCGTTTGTTCAATGGCCTGCAGAAATCCGAGGATGTTGACAAAAATGTTTTGGGTTTTGCGGTTGAAAGCCTTGTGCTGGTTTTGTCTCCTTTTGCTCCGCATTTGTGCGAAGAGCTTTGGCGGCTTTTGGGAAAAAAGGGCTTTGTTTCGCTAGCCCGATGGCCAGAGGGCAATGGGAAGATGATTGACCGGAAAGCTGAGCAGGTTGAGGAACTGCTTGAGTCCGTTAAGGAGGATGTGCGGCAGATTAAAGAGCTGGCAAAAATTTCCAAGCCAAAGAAAATCGTGTTTTTCGCTGCGCCTGAATGGAAATGGGCTGCTATTCCGTTGGCTGTGAAGGCATGTGAGGAAAAGCCTGATGCTGGCGCGGTGATAAAAGCCTTAATGCATAGCCCGGAAATTAAAAAGCATGGAAAGGAAGCCCAGTCTTATGCAAGGCCTTTGACCCAGAGGGTAATGCTTTTGAAGGATGCTGAAAAGGTTGACGAGTTTTCTGCCTTGAAGGAGGCAAAGCCTGAACTGGAAAAAGAGTTTGGTTGCAAGGTGGAAGTGGAAAAGGCTGAAAAAAGCTCTCATCAGAAAGCCAAAAACGCTTTGCCTTTGAAGCCGGCTATTTTGCTTGAATAGAAGGAATTAAATTCCTTAAAAGAGTGTTTTTGTATCAGGCCAAGAAAGCCAAAGAAGCTATCCAGAAAGCAGGTAAGAAGAAGCCCTCCTTTAAAGCTTGGAACTGCAAAAGCTCTTGACAGGCTTTACCGTGGATTAGGGGGACGGCTCTGAAAGGCTGTTGGTGAATGATAGAAAGGCGCTTGAGCGTGTTAGAAACAGGTTCACTGGCCCGGTTACTGCTCCTTTGGCTGAAGCTTGTTTGAGCAAGGTGAAAAGAATTGCAAAAAAGGCCGATTTGGGGCTTTAGCTACATTTTTTCTATTGCTTTTATGTCCAAAAGCCTTAAACCGTTTTTTAGGGTTTGGGCTGTTGCTTGGACAAGTGCAAGCCTTTGTTTTTTTATTTCAGCTATTTCTTCTTGTATTACTGGGTACTTGTGGTAGAAGGAGTTGAATGCTTCTGCGGTCTCGATAAGGTGCTGGCATATTACATGCGGGCTTAGCTGCTGCAAAGCCTTTTCAACAGTTGAAGGATACACAGCGATAAGCTTTACCAGGGCCTGCTCTTCTTTGCTGTTCAAGCCTGAAAAGCTTTTTGGCTTTTGGTTTTGGCCTGCTTTTCTCAGAATGCTTTTGGCTCGGGCATAAGTGTACTGTATGTATGGGCCTGTTTCCCCTTCAAAGGAAATGCTTTCCTTGGGGTTGAACAAAAGGTCTTTGTGGACTGCAACTTTTAGCATGTGGAATTTTATTGCCGCAAGGGCTATGGCCCTGCTTCTTTTTTCAAGCTCTTTTGCTTTTATGGTTTCGTTGCGTTTTTTTACCTCTTTTTCCGCGAGCCCTTTCATTTCTGCCATGATTTCGTCCGCGTCTATGACTCGGCCTTCCCTGCTTTTTAGCTTGCCTTCAGGCAAAAAGACCATTCCGTGGCTTAGATGGCGGCATTTTTTGGCCCATTTGAAGCCAAGCAGCTCAAAAATTTTGAACAGCTGGCTGAAGTAAAGGTCTTGCTCTGAACCAACAACCCAAATGCTTTCATCCAGCTCGAATTTTTCAAACTTGTGTTTTGTCAAAGCCAAATCGTTTGTAATGTAAATGCTTGTCCCGTCTGCCCTTAGGACTGTTTTGTTTGGCATGCCGTGGCTTTCAAGATCGGCTATTAAGGCCCTGTCACCGTTTTCCTTGAAGACGCCTTTTTTCTTCCCTGCTTTAATCAATGGCTTTGCCTTGTCGTAGAACTGTGATTCAAAAAACCACTCGTCAAAAAGGCTTCCGAATTCCTTGTAGGTTTCCTTAAAGCCTTGCACTGCCCATTTAGTCATTTTCTTCCAGAGGGAAATTGTTTCCTTTTCTTTGCGTTCCCATTTTTGCAGCAGAACATAGGCCATTTTGTCCAAGTCCTTGTTTTCAGACGATTTTTGGTTGTAAAGGACATAGTATTTTCCTACAAGGTGGTCTGGCTTTAGCCCAGCATCTTTTGGCGTCTCGCCTTTTCCAAAGAGCTTGTATGCAAGCATGCTTTTGCATATGTGTATTCCGCGGTCGTTTACAAGGTTTGCTTTAACAACCTTGAAGTTGTTTGCTTCCAAAATGTTTGACACGGCCATGCCAATGCTGTTGTTTCTTAAGTGCCCTAAGTGCAGTGGCTTGTTGCTGTTTGGCGCACTGTACTCGACCATGGCTTTTTGGTTTTTTCCAACAGGACTTTGGCCGAATTTGCCGCCCTTCTTCAGGGCTTTTTGGAGCGCTTGGACTGCTATGTCTTCTTTTGATGCAAAGAAGTTCAGGTATGGCCCTACTGGCTCTGTTCTTTCAATTCCTTTTGGCAGACTTAGTTTGCTTGAAAGATCTTCCGCTATTTTGGCAGGGCTTTTCTTTAGCTCTGAAGCTAGCTTGAAGCAGGGAAAAGCGTAGTCTCCCAGTTCAGGGGTCGGCGGAACTTCAATCAGGCTTTCTAGTTCCTGTCGGCTGGTTTTTTCTCCAAGTGTTTTTTTTATGGCCTTTGATATTTCTTTTTTGAATTCAGTCATTTTACCCTCTTCTGCTGAAGTGCTGCTCTATTTCTCCTGCTGTCAGCCCGTGTTTTTTTGCGATGCTGTTTACTTTTGCTGCCGCTTCACCGCTTTCGTCTATAACCTTTACAAGCTTTTTCAGCCTTGCCCTTGTTTTGGCAGGCATTTTTTCAAAGACTCTGATAACGTGTTCTGCTCTTAATGCTGCATCTGTTCTTTCGATTCTTTTCCTGTACAGGTTGCTCATTGGGTCAAATTCCCTTTCACTCTTTGGCCTTGGCCCATGCTTCTTTTTTGGACCGGGCTTTTTGGCCTTTTTTGGAGCCTGCTTTTTTGGCCTTCGGGGCATTTAGTTTCCCCCTGGCTTTACCAAGCCTGTTGTTCTGAGAAAGGCTGCAAGCTCTAGGTCGCCTGATGTAACATTGTACCTTTTTGCAATGCCTTGGAAAACTTTTCCGGCCCTGGCTCGGGTTTCAACATCCATGTAGTATTTCCACAAAATTTTGGCTTCTTTTTCTGTTAGGCCTGATGCAAGCGCTTGCACTCGCGACTTTTCCTGCTTGCTTAGTTTTCCAAGATCTTTTTTCAGCCTTGCTCTTGCCTGCGCAAAGCTTTTTCTGGATGAATGGTCTTTTGCTTTCGTTCTGGGTTTTTTTGCAGTTTTTTTCACTGGCTTTTTTGCTGCCTTTTTTTGCGGCTTTTTTCTTGGCATTTCCATAACCTTTGTATTTTTTTATAGTTAAATGCTTTGCTTTTTATTTATTGGAAAAGAAAAGGTCTTTCGGGAACTCTTTTTTTGCTGATTCCGGCTGCATTGTTTCGCCAAGCCTTGTTCTTAGTGCAAACTCTAGGTCGCCTGAAGAAACCTTGTGCTTTTTGGCGATTGTTTGGAAGACGCGTGCACTTTTTTGGCTTGTTTCTACGTCAAGCAGGCATCTTCTCAGGGCTTCAACTTCCTTTCTTTTCAGCCTTTGCCCAAGCTGCTTGGCTTGTTCCCATTCTTTTTGGGAACGCCTTACTACTGTTGGCTGAATAAAGGAATTTCCTCCAACATAGCCTTTCATTATTCCTCTTCTTCTTTTTTTCACTTTACCACTTTTTCCCTTACCAGGACAGTTTGTTGGACGAACTTAATTGCTTTTGATTGCAATTCACGCCATTGAGCCAGAAGGCGAAATGGCCTATTGTCGCACGAGCCGAACGTGTCGGCTAGCGGGCCCGGCCGGATTCGAACCGGCGACCCTCTGCTAACTTCTTCCGATGCCTTTTCAGAGCTGGCCTGCAAAGAAAGGCTATCAAACGAAGTGAAGATAGCCTCTTGCTCAGCCCCGCTGGCTGCTCGGCGTTAGAAGGCAGATGCCCTATCCACTAGGCTACGGGCCCATCATCTTTTTTTGGTTTTATAAGAAAGTTTATGGAAAAAGGGCTTAATAATAATTGGTTTTTTTGCATTTTTAGCTTATTTTGACTCTGAACTTTTGCTGCAGCTCTCTTAATATGCCTTCATAGAAATAGCTTACTCTTTTTGCCACTTCGCTTGGGGGAATGTCATCCAGTGCCTTTAAGAGCGTAAGCTCGTTTATCATGTGAAATTTTTCTGGCTTCAAGAAGGGGGAAATGTCTGTTTTTGCATATATCCTGTAAAGCCTTTGCAGGTTGTTTTGTCTTACAAGCGAGTAGAAGAGGTCTCCTTTTTTTATTGCTGGAATGTTTTGGTTCGAACTCTGCGGCCCTGCCTGTTGAAGCTCTATTCCTTGGCTGAGTTTTTCAAGGCCTTTCATTTTTAGGAACGCCCTGAAGCCTTCTGCCATAATTCGGCTGCTTTTAATGCCTGCCAGGCAAAAGAAGACGACTCTTATCGGGTTTTGTTTGGTGCCTTTTCTGTATTTT
>CAZMUN010000025.1:0-15569 GCA_964569815.1 uncultured archaeon | reverse complement strand
AAAGATTGCTTTTGGCACTCTTTGTTTTGATGGCTGACACAGGTAAAAAGCTTTTCTGCAGCCATAACAAAGAGGCGCTTTGCGATAAGTGCAAGGAAGTCGTTAGAGGCGACACTGCCAATATTTGGGGAAATGCTTCCGGGATATGGGGAAATGCCTCAAACATTTCGGGGAATGTTTCAAACATTAGGGGAGATGTCTCCAAAATTTTGGGGAATGTTTCAAACATTAATGGGACGGTTACAAGCATTTCTGGCGATGTCTCAAACATTTCTGGCGACCCATCCAACCTGGAGGGCGATGTTTCAAAGCTTAAAGGAGATGTTTCTAGTTTTCAGGGCCAAACCAGGTTCATAAAACAGTAGTTTTGGGCCAAATTCTACTTCAAGAGGTCGGCTGTGCCTGCCCCAATGTTTGCAAACAAGCCCACAAAAACAACGAGCTTTGCTATTCCAAGTGTTCCTGAAACCTGGTTTCCTATTACGCCAAAAACAAAAAGCATTACTGCTGCACTGGTGTAGGCCACAGCCAGCTGGGAAAAGAGCCTCAGTGGAATAAATGAAAGGATTTTTTCCTCGTTTACAATCTGGTACTTGGTATAGTAAATGAGAAGAATGTTGAATGAAAGCGTAATCAGGACAATTGTTGCAGCCCTGAATAAGTCAAGCTCTTGGGACAGCATCCAGACTTCCTCTGTTACTGCAAGCGGCGTGCTTAGAATTATTGCGCCAACAATCTGTTGGGCGAGGTCATCCCATTCAAATTTTTCAGGCAAAACCCTTGAAGAAAACCGTCTGATAAGGCTTTTCTGGCTTTTTTTTATTTCTTCAACACTTTCCTGAATGTCTTCAACGTCTTCCTGTATTTCGTCAATGTCTTTGCTTGCTTCCTGGATGTCTTCGATGATTTCTTCAATCTCTTCAGAGCCCTTGTGCTGATTTTTATTCTCTTTAGCCATTTGAACGCCTCAAATAAAAAAAACACGCCGGCGACAGGATTTGAACCTGTGTGCCCTTTCGGACTCTCGCTAACTTGAAATTTGAATTCGTTAAGCGAATTCCTGTTTTGCAAAGCAAAACGTTCTTTTCGCAAAGCAAAACGTTCTTTTCGCAAACCTTTTCTTGCCAAGAAAAGGTTTCTCAAGGCGAGTGCGTTTGACCACTCCGCCACGCCGGCATAAGGATATTTAATGAAGGCAGTGTTTAAAAAGGTTAGAATTTGGTGAAAAAAATGTAAAGAAGGCAAACCAGGGAACCTGTGAACAGGTTTAGCTTGCCTCCTTAACTCCCAACACGTTATCCCTTTAGTGAAGTTGTTCTTAAATATGTTTCGCGGTCTTGCTACATAAAAAGGGCTAGTGCCTTCTTCTTTTTGGCTTGGGCTTTGGCTTTTGTTTTTGTTTGAGGGCTCGTTTTATCAGGGGAGTTTTTCCGCGCAAGGTTTCGCAAATGGCGTCTATTTTTCTGTTCAAGGCCTTGATAGTGCTTTCATCGATTTGCCTTTGCCTGCTTTGCTTGGGCCTTTTTAGCATTCTGCTTGTTCGCTCTCTTCTTTTAACTGTTAGGGTGGATTCGGCTTCTCTCAAAAGCTTTTCTGCTTTTGCCCAGTTTTGCCTTGCAATCGCTATGTCTATTTCTTTTCCTTTTGGGACAAATCCTGCAAATCGCCTGTAGGCCATGAACTATTTGGTGGTGGGAAATATTAAAGCTTTTCCATTCAGAATAGGTTATGAGCCAGAAAGCCCAAATAGTAGTTGTTGATTTTGGTGCACAGTATGCCCATCTTATTGCCCGCAGGGTCCGCCAGCTGGGGGTTTTTTCGAAAATAATGGTTCCTGGAGCGGGTTTGGAAAAGCTAGAGGGTGCAAAGGGAGTAATTTTGAGCGGCGGGCCTAGTTCTGTTTATGATAAGGGCGCTCCGTCAATAGACAAAACGGTTTTTGAGTTGGGAAAACCGGTTTTGGGCTTGTGTTATGGGCACCAGCTTATGGCCCAATTGCTTGGAGGCAGGGTTGCAAGGGGCAATGTGCACGAATATGGCACAGCGGAACTGGACGTTGGCAAAGCCTCAGGGCTGTTTGCCGGGCTTGCTGAGGTTGAAACTGTTTGGATGTCTCACGGGGACCGTGTTGAGGGCTTGCCCAAAGGTTTTAAGGTTTTGGCTGGAACCAGTGACTGTGAAACGGCTGCTGTGGCAGACCTTTCGCGAAAATTTTTTGGCCTGCAGTTTCATCCAGAGGTAACGCACACTCCTCATGGCTTGAAGGTTTTGGAAAACTTTGTTTTTGGAGTTTGCGGCTGCAAAAAGGACTGGAGCATTGAGGACTTTGTTGAACGGAAAACTGCTGAAATAAGGAAACAGGTTAGGCAAAGAAATGTTTTTTTGCTTGCCTCTGGTGGCGTGGACAGCACTGTTGCGCTTTCCTTGCTGAATAGGGCGCTTGGGCGTGAAAGGGTTAAGGCACTGCATGTTGACACTGGCTTCATGCGAAAAAACGAGTCGGAAAAAGTAGTGGAGGCCTTGAAGAAGCAGGGTTTTTCATCTCTGGATGTCGTGGATGGTTCTGAAGCTTTTTTTAGGGCGGTTGAAGGACTGGCTGACCCTGAAAAAAAGCGTGAAGCAATAGGCAGGTTGTTTGTTGAAATCCAGAGAAGGGAATCCGAAAAGCTTGGTCTTGACAGCGAGAAATGGGTTTTGGGGCAGGGAACCATTTATCCTGACACGATTGAAACGGCTGAAACCAGGCACGCTGCCAAGATCAAAACACACCATAACCGTGTTCCGGCTATCAAGGCCATGATTGAGCAGGGAAAGGTTGTTGAACCCATAAGCCTGCTTTACAAGGACGAGGTCAGGGAATTGGGCGAGATTTTGGGCTTGCCTCATGGTTTGGTTTGGAGGCATCCTTTTCCAGGCCCTGGGCTGGCAATAAGGTGCTTGTGCAGCAAGGGCGAGGAGAAAGGAATGCAAGCAGGCTTGGTTAAAAAGGTTAACAGTGCGGTGGCCGGTTTGGGTTTTTCTGCTTTAACCCTGCCAGTTCGAAGTGTTGGCGTTCAAGGCGATGCCCGAACCTATGCCCATCCAGCTGTTTTGCAGGGCCCCCTGGATTGGAAGAAGCTGGAAAAGGCAAGCACTTTGATTACAAACCGTTTTAGTGAAGTGAATAGGTGTGTTTATTCTGTTGCCCCTGAAAAAATTGAGTCTGTGGAACTGAAGCAGGCATTTTTGACAAGGGAAAGGGTCAAGCTTTTGCAGGAAGCAGATGCCGTTGTAATGGAGGCAGTCGCTGAAGCCGGCCTTATGGAGGAAATCTGGCAGTTTCCCTCCATCTTGTTGCCTTTGAAAGCAAATGGCTTTGGCGAAGCACTGGTTTTAAGGCCTGTTGAATCAAAAGAGGCAATGACTGCAAGGTTTTACCCAATGAAAAAAGGTCTTTTGGGGGATTTGGCAAAAAAGCTGATGGATTTGCCTGGTATTTCTGCTGTTTTTTACGATGTAACGCACAAGCCCCCTGGAACAATAGAATGGGAATGACAGGAGTAATAGCAAAAGTGCAACAATTCCTGCTTATTTTAACCACAGAGGCAATAATCGTTATATTTAAATACGATCTGTTTAACAGATAATAGTATGGAACTAACCGAAAAGAGGCTTGCTTCACTCCTTTGGATTCTGAAGAATAAGGAAAAGAAATGGAGCATTTTTGAGCTAACTAAAGGAGTTTCTGGCCTGCTTAGGCAGAAAGATTGGCGGGTTTACAAGAAAGGCACAAAGGGCACTCGCGTTCCAATTACAGATTTGGCTCTTACTTATAGCCCCACATACTCTTTTGTAAAAGAGCTTGAGGGAAAGGGCTTTCTTCACTAGGATGAAAAGACAAAAGAATATGGAGTTGTTAAAGCAGCAGACCTCATTAAGCTTATTTCACTCTCAAGACCTTTTGGCAGCCTCAAAGCAGAATATTATTACTCACCGTTTGGTTTTTCAGAAACAATAAAAATGATTAGTTTTTCAAAGCAACCTTATGCACTAACCCTGTTTGCAGCCAGTGAGCTTTACAGGCAGTATGTGAAAACAGAGCAAGTCCACCTTTACATGTTGAAGGAGAATAAGAGCTCGTGGGACAAATACCTGTTTTCAAAAAAATGCTTGAAGGCTGAGAGAAAGAACTCGAACCTTATTTTGATACACGCGGAACCTGCAATTCTTATTCAGCCCACTAAGATAAAGGGTTTTTCTGTGGTGCCAACACCAGTCCTCTTAAGCGATTTACTAAGCTTTGGGGGCCTAGCTGAAGAACAGGGAATCTTCCTTTTAGACAAGTGGCTTGACGGAGAATTGAAATAACGGCCGAGAGAATTTTGTTTGATAAATCAGAAGAGTTCCTCGTCAAGTTCTTTAAGAGCTTGAATGAAGTGGGAAGAAAAAATATTGGCCTTATGGGCGGATGGGCTGTCCATCATGTTATGGAAAGCAAAGGATTTGTACACCTTGGCTCAAGAGATATCGATATTTTCTTTGACCCTGCCACCATAAAACCTTATTTGTTAAAGAAAAAGCTTGATGAAATGGGTTTTCATGCACATTCAACTTTCAGATGGGTAAAAATTTTTCACAGTGAAAGCGAAAAAGAACTGAATCTTGAAGAAAGTAAAAAGTATCCCTTGCATGAACTCTCATATGTTTATTTTGACATTGCAACGCCGCAGGGGATTGAGAATTCAATGCCTGAACCAATTTTAAAAAAAGTTCTCAAAAAAGAAAACATGCTTGTAAGAATCAAAGGCATTAGCATTATGGTTCCGACACCAAAGGCGCTTGTGGAAATGAAACTTAAGTCATCTCCTTCCAGAACGGACTCATTTAAACGTTCAAAAGACCTCGCAGACCTTTACGCCCTTTTGGAAAATTGCACAGAATTATGAGAAATCAAAAACGGAACAAAAATCAGAACCAAACTTATTGATAAAAAGCTTATAAAAAAATTTAAGGAGTCTCTTCAAAGGTTCAGGATTGGTGGTAGCATTGCTTCAGCGTCCTCAATGCTGAAAATCGACCAAGAAAAAATCACTGATGTTTTTGAAAAATTGTGAAATTGTGTTTTGTCACACTTTTAACTTGATCGAGTAGGAATAGGTGCCTTGATTTGCTTTGCGGTTGGAATGGCAACTATTTTATAGGGCGGAACCCTAGTATTTAACGCAGTAGTCCCCAGTAGGAGGTTTTTTATGCCTGGAAAAATCCTGGTAGTTGATGACTCTTTTGACGACTTGGAGAACATGAAACCGGTTCTGGAAAAAGAAGGCTATTCTGTGAAAGCCGCAACAAACGGCACAGAAGCTTTGGATGTCCTTAAGAGCGACGGCTTTGACCCTATAATGGTTGACATCAAGATGCCGACCTTGTCAGGGCATGGCCTTTTGCGCTTGCTTAGGGAAAGGCTTAACCACAACTGCAAAATGGAGCATGTGTCAATAGTGCCAAAGAAAGGTGTTTCAATGGAAGATATTGACGGCTTTATGCAGAAGCCTTTCACAGCAGCAGCTGTTCTTGCTGAAGACAAAAGGGTTCTTAAAAAATGGAAAAGGGGTGCTGAAAAAAATGGCAAAAAGGATAATGGTTGTTGACGACGAGCCAGACATAATAGAGACTGTGAGATCGGTTCTGGAAAGCAAGGGCTATAGGGTGACTGAGGCGCATACAGGCGACGAGTGCCTGAAAAAGGCCCAGCAGGAAAAACCAGACCTTGTTCTGATGGACATCATGATGCCTGGAACCCCTGTAAGGGACATCGTGCCAAAACTCAGGGGCATAAAGGTGGCATACTTAAGCGTTGTAAGGGTAGGCGAAGCAGAGAAAGAAAACCTGCTGAAAACCAAAAACGTTGTGGCCTTTGTTCAAAAGCCTTTTGATGTAAACGCCTTGCTGGCAAAAGTCAAGAAAATCGTTGGAGAATAGGAATGAAGCTTGAAGAAATTTTTTCCAAAAGCCAGACTGCCTTGGTTGTGATTCCAAGCTCTTCTTATTCGGAAACCGTTCTTCGCAACCTGAATCAGCTTTCAGGCAAAACCGTTTGCTATGTGACCTTGAACAAGACTTTTCAGTCAATAAAAGAGGGATTAAAAAAAGAGGAAGGCGATTTTCGAAATTTTGTGTTTGTTGACGGCGTAACAAGGTTGATTGAAAACGGCCCAAACCAGGCCAAGGGCTGCTATTTCGTTTCTTCTCCAAGGGCCTTGGATGAATTGCAGGAAATGGTAAAAAAGTTTGTAAGGCACCAATTCGAGTTCATTGTTTTTGATTCTGTTACAAGCTTGCTTATCTACAATTCTCAGAATGAAGTCGCAAAGTTTTTGATGAATGCAGTGAACAAAATAGAGGCTGGAAAGACAAAGGCTGTTTTCTACGTTTTGGGCTTAAAAGAGCATGAAAGCCTTTTGCAGGAATCAGGCATGTTTTTTGACCAGGTCGTAGATTTGAACAAGGCGTATGCGCCTTGAAGGTTGGGCTGAAAAAATGGCAACAAAACTTAAAAAATTTTTTTTTGGAAGCATTAGACGAAAAGTCTTTCTGGGTTTTTTTGGAATAATTCTTTTCGCCCTTTGTGTTGGCCTTGTTTCCCTTCACCTAAGCCAAACATATATTGAGGGAACAATTGGCGTTAACAGTGTTCTGTTTGCCCAAAAAACACTGGACATGGTTGACAGGGGAATCTACCACAGGGTAGAGCAGGTTCAATTGTATGCAAGCGATCTTTCAGAAGAGACTGACCTAATTGAGTCAAACCAGTTTTTTGGGGAAATGCAGAATCCAAAAGAATATGCTTTGGGAAAAAACCTTGAATGGATTAGAAAAAGCGGTGAAGGGGCTTTGCTTATGAAGTCCATTACAGATACCAATCTTTCCAAGGAAATCGCTTCAGAGTTTTTGAACGCTGAATTCTATGCAGGGCATTATGGCCATTTGGTTTTTGGGGAAGCGTTTTTGACAAATAAGTTTGGCGCAAACGTCGCCCAAACTGGGCCCACCTCCGATTACTACCAGGCCGACGAAAAATGGTGGCAGGAGGCAAAAGCAAAAGGGCTTTTTGTAGGAGACGTGTTCTACGACAAAAGCGCAGCTATCCACGGCCTTGAAATTGCTTCCAGGCTTGAAGACAGGCAGGGCAATTTTTTAGGCGTATTCAAGGCTGTCTTGAACTTGAAGGAAGTGACAAAGATAGTTGATGAAATGGCTGAAAGCGTGGAAGGCCGGGGATATCGGTTTGAAGCCCATGAAGGCTATGAATCAATGCGCTTTGAGCTTGCCAATAAAGAAGCCCGGGTTTTTTATTCAACAACCGATTTCGAGCCTTTTGAGCCAGCGGGCGAATATTTCTTTTCAATGGGCGAAGAGCAGGATGCAGGCTATTTTCACTACTATGATGAGGCAAGGCAAAAAGACGAGTTTTTTGCCCAGGCCCGAGCCCAGGGCTACAAAGACTATGGGGGAAATGGCTGGGTTCTTTTGATTAAGCACGATTCGAAGGAAATGTTTCAACCGATGATTGATTTGAGGAACCTTGTACTGCTTGTGTTCCTCTTAGCTGTTTTTTTTGCGGTTTTTTTGGCCCTAGCAATGTCAAAAGCGGTTACAAGCCCTTTAGGCAAGCTTTTTAAAGCAACCCAAAGAATAGAGAAAGGCTTGTTTGATACCAGGGTTGATATAAAAACAGGTGATGAAACCCAAGAGCTGGGGGAAGCGTTCAACAAAATGACAGCCGTTCTCGAAAACACTGACAAAGAACACAAACAGCTTGAACATGCAAAAACAGAGTTTTTGTCAATCACTTCCCACGAGCTTCGCAGCCCCATGACTCCAATGAAGGCCCAGCTTCAAATGTTGGAAAAGGGTTTTTTTGGAAAGCTTAACAAAAAGCAACTTAACTCTGTTGACATAGTTTTGCGAAACACTGAAAGGCTCGATTTCATCATTCAAGACTTTTTGGAAATTTCAAGAATTGAGGCAGCAAGGCTTAAGTTTCGATTTGAGAAGACAAGCTTGACCAAGCATGTAAACCGAGTCATTGAGGAAATGAAGGGCTTTCTGCCTGAAAAAAACATAGAGATTGTTTCGGAAATCCCAAAGCTGCCTTCAATCGAGGTAGACCCCAACAGGGTAATGCAGGTTTTGCGGAACCTTTTAAACAACGCAAAAAAGTTCAGCCCGAAAGGAAAAAAGATTTTTGTCAAGGCCTTAGCCCAAGGGCAGGAAATAAGGTTCATGGTAAAGGACCAGGGAATCGGAATCTTGAAGAAAAACCAGCGCCGTGTCTTTGAGCCCTTTTTCCAGGAAGAGCAAACCATATACAGGCAGTATGGGGGGACAGGCCTTGGCTTGACCATTTGCAAGGGAATCATTGAATCACAGGGAGGAAGCATATGGCTTGAGTCAGAAAAAGGCAAAGGAACCACTATTTATTTCACGGTTCCATTCAAGCCAGTTAAGGAAATCAAGCCAATAAAGATGCTTTTTTCAGAGGAAGAAAATGATTGAAAAGGGAATGGAGGACGAAAGCAGTTTTTTTAACTGGGGCCACAAAAGGCTTAATGGAGAAGATTTCCCTGCAACCGTTCTGCTGACAAGATTTAAAATCGGCGGCAAGCAAGTTTTGAAGGCAACGGTCAGGGACCTTACAAAAATACGCGAAGCCGCCAGCGCTTAAAAGCGGTTTTTTTTTCAAAAGCAGATGACCTGATTCAAAGATGCTGCAAGGGTGAAAAAAGTAATCGAGGTTAAAAAGAAAGGGGTAGAGGCAGTGGGTTATTAAGCATAAGCCAAAAAGCTTTTTTTTTGAAGGCCCGCCTAATCGAAAAAGATCACCTGCCAATGTGCATGAAGGGACTCAAAAAGGCGATGTCAGAAAAAACTGTTTGAAGCATAAAAACCGTTTTGGTATCAAAAAAAGGGGGAACGAGATTCCGGTTGAAGTAAATGCTGCTCCACTGGCTGGAAATGGCAAAATTATCTCCACAATTGGAATTTTTCGCGTTGTGAAAAAAAAAGGTGAAACAAACCTTTTTTGAATGGAAGCAGGAAACAAGCGTTCGGGTTAATTGCAGTGGCACCGGCCAAAAGTATGCGAAATGCTTTAAGGAAAACGGGCTTGGGTAAAATCTTCTGATTTCAGTCCTGCTCCAGCTTTATTTTTGCTTTTGGCAGAATGTCCATCAGGTCTGAGGCATTCCACATACGGCCTTTTTGTTTTTGAAGCCACTCTGCTGCAAAGCCGTTGAGGTAGCAGGCTGCTTTTGCAGACCTTAACAAAGAGTTTGTTGCCGCAAAGCCTGCTATAAGGCCTGCAAGAATGTCGCCTGTTCCGCCCTTGGTCATTCCCTCATTCCCTGTACGGTTTTCGAAAACTTTTTTGCCGTCGGCTATGTAGTCATTTGGCCCTTTCAGCACCACAATGCAATTGTATTTTTTTGCAGCCTTCAAGGCATTGGCTTTTGTGGCGGGAATTTTGAACAAGTGCTTGAATTCGTTTTTGTGGGGCGTAACCAAACAGTTTTTGTGAAGCCAGTCAAGCTGAATCAACCGCAGGGCTGTTGCGTCAAGCACTGTTTTTTTCTCTTTGAAGCCGTGAAGAAACTCTTTTAGGAGCTTTCTTGTTTTCGGGTTTGGTTCAAGGCCTGGCCCAATGAGAATGCAATCGGCTTTTTTTGCGAAACCCTCTGCTTTGGAAAAGTCCCCGACAATGAATTCAGGGGAGGCCTTTTTTGCTATCTGCTTGTTTTCTTTTTCGGTCGCAAAAAATACAAGGTCTACCAGGCGGCTTGCTGTTATTCCTGCAAAAACTGCTGCGCCGTGAACTGATTTGCTGCCGGCTATAAGAAGAAGAGAGCCGTTTTGGCCCTTGTGGCTTTTTTTAGATGGCTTTGAAAGGGCTTTTACATCCCTTTTTCGTGTTTCAGGCATTGCAGGCATTATGGCTGAAAATGGTTAAAAGGAGCTATGGATTTTCGGCTTTTTTTTAAAAAAAAAAGGTCAGCTTTTTGCCTCGGCTGGTGAAAAAAGAGGTGTTTGGTTTGTGTGGGTAAGCAGGGCCCATAGGATAACTGTCCCAAGCGACATCAGAAAGCCCAGTAAAAGGTCTGCTTCAAGGTTTTCCGGAACCAAAAAAAGCTCGCCGTTGAACCAGTGATCTATTACCAGCATTGTTGAACCTGCTGCAAGCATCAGGTTTAGCAGCTTTAAGGCATTGCTGTCCTTTTTTGCCTTGCGGGTTATGAAAAGCAGAATTGCTGCAGTTACCGGAACCGAATAGCATGCCATTTAACCAACAATAGGTTTAAGAGCATAAGAATTATATATTATTTGGTGGTGGAGATTGCATTCAAGCGTTAAGGCTGCTTACGAGATTGCAATGAATGACTTGCGCCGCTGTTATGGTGAAAGGGGCATTGTTGCAGGCAGGAAAAGCAAGCGCTTTCACCAGTATTGGGCAAGGCACGGCTTTTTTGCTTCTTTTGGTTCATTGCATTTGAATGATTTTGATGTCGTGAAACAGAACCTGGCTTTGTTTGCTTCAATGCAGGCCCCTGAGGGCAGGATTCCAAACCAGGTTAGCTTGGAATTGAAGCCAAGGTACAAGCTTTTGGTTGGGTCTGTAATTGATTCAACTGCCTTGTTTGTTGTTGCCCTGGCAGAGTATGTAAGGCACAGCCGTGACCAAAGCGTATTGAGGGAGCTTTTTCCAAATGCAAAAAAGGCAGTCGAATTTCTTTTAGAAAAGGACCGAGACAACGATGGCCTTATAGAGGAGCGAGTTTTTGCAAACTGGGCTGAAACGGTTTTAAAGTTTGGAAAAGTCTTGTATACAAATTGCTGTTTTTACCGTGCCTTAAAGGATTTTGCTTTTTTATGCCAGCTTAGGCAAAAAACCGGGCTCCAGAACCGTTTTGACAGGCTTGCTGAAAAAACAAAGCAAAGCATAAACCATTTGTTTTGGGAAGGCAACTATTACATTGACTGGGTTGACTTTCAAAGGCATGATTTTTTTGCTTGTGATGGAAACCTTTTGGCAATAGATTTTGGCATTGCAGACAAAGCCCAGGCTCAAATGGTTTTGAGCAAGATTCGGGAAAAGCAGCTTAATAAAGTGCCTTTGCAAACCAATTACCCCTTGTACCCTTTTTGGAGGATTCCTCCGACTTTGCTGCCCTTGCTTGAGTACAACTACCACAATGGCTTCAGCTGGCCTTGGCTCGGCTGCTTGAATGCAATCGCCTTGAACAAGGTTGGCTGGAGAAAAGAAGCAAAGCGTACACTGAGAAAGGTGGCCGAGCTAATCAACGAGAACGGCATTGTCCACGAAGTTTTCAACGAATCAGGCAAGCCTGTTAACAGCGTTTTTTTGAAAAGCGAAAGGCCTTTTGCTTGGAACGCAGGGTTTTTTGTAAGGGCTGTTAACGAGGTAAAAAAATAGCCAAAAAAAAGTCATTCGCCGTGCTTTTTAGCGTAGTCCAAAAAGTCCTTAAAGTGGGGGCTTTTTTCGGTAAGAGTAACAGCTACTGTGTAAGGCTGGTAGGGCCTAGGGGTCGGCACTGCCAAAATGTCCACAAGTTCATCTGTTTCCTCAGCAGGCTTGTACCTGTGCCCATTTGGGCCAAAAAGAGGGTTCAAGTGCCGCCCGTCTACCTCAACGTCTGCAGCAACCCTTTCAACGTCAATGGTTTCAGTTGAAAAAACAAAGGTGTGCTTTTCGCCATCCTGCTTGTGCTCCACAAACTTGAATTCAGGGCTGAAAACAGCCATCTTCAGGTGTTCCACAAAAATCTCCTCCTAAGAGAGAATCTCCTTCACTTTTTTCAAAAACTTGTCTACCTCAATCGGCTTCACTATATATGCAAGAGGCTTCAAGCCCTCTATCTTTTTTTCACCTGTTTCAGTAAGCTGTGCGGCAGTCAAAAAAACGACTTTCTGGCCAGCAAGCTTTTTGTTTGCCCTCATTTTTTCTAGAAACTGCCTGCCAGAAACCTTAGGCATGAAAATGTCCAAAACAAGCAGGTCAAAGCTGTCTTTTTCAAGGGCTTTCATGGCTTCATCAGCGTTTGAAGCAACAGTTGTCTGAAAGCCACTGGCGTCAAGCATTTCTTTTACACTGGTTCTTATGTCTGGTTCGTCATCCACAATCAAAATCTTTTTGGTCAAGCCACTCACCCTCTGCTTTTTACAACTAATTAGGATAAAGTAGTATAAAAAAGCCTATGTTTACAAGAGGAAATCGTTTCAAGAGAGAAAAACTTTTAAAGGCCCGAAACCTAGTAGTAACTGTGAACCCTTTTTGGCTAAAAAGATTATTTTGGTTGTGGACGACGCTTTTAAAGACCAAATGCTAATGAAAGGCATTTTAAGGGAAGCAGGCTACGAGGTGGAAGTTGCAAGCAATGGGGCAATGGCCTTGGATATGCTTAGCTGCAGGCATTTTGACTTGGTGCTTCTTGACATAAAAATGTCTGCTGTTACAGGATATGACTTGATAAAGCTTTTTGAACAGCATTTGGACAAAAAGGTAAAAGTGATTTTTGTTTCGGTAACGCCAAGGAAAGAGCTTGAAGCAGAGGCAAACGGGTTTGTCCAAAAGCCTTTTTCAAAAGAATCCCTGTTAAAAGAAGTTGAAAGGGTTATAAACTCTTAGAGACCAAAGCTATTTTAAATAACTTTAGAGTTGTTATTAGTTGAATGGCGGCAATTGTTGTTGAGAACGTTTTCAAAAGCTATGCAAACGTGGAAGCCGTGCAAGGGGTTTCCTTTGAAGTTCACGACAACGAAATTTTTGGGCTGCTTGGCCCGAATGGGGCAGGAAAAAGCACTATTATTAGAATGCTTTTGGACTTCATAAAGCCTGACAATGGCATGATTTCAATTCTTGGAAAAAGCTTCAGCGAGAAAACAAAGGAAAGCATTGGGTATTTGCCTGAAGAGCGTGGCCTGTACGACGAAATAACGGTGATGGGCAACCTGGTTTACTTGGCCGCTTTGAAGGGAACTGATTCCGAAAAAGCAAGAGCGCGTGCTTTAAAGCTTCTTGAAAGAGCCGGTGTCAGGGAAAAAGCCGATGCAAAAGTAAAGCAGTTGAGCAAGGGCTTAAGGCAACTAGTTCAGCTTTGCGCTACCCTGATTCATGAGCCAAGCCTTTTGATTTTGGACGAGCCCTTTTCAGGCCTGGACCCAACAAACAGGGAACTTGTTAAAAGAATGATTTTGGAGCAAAAGAAAAGAGGCAGAACCATTGTTTTAAGCACACACATGATGAACGAAGTAGAAGAATTATGCGACCGCGTTCTGATGATAAACAATGGAAGGCGCGTGCTTTATGGCGAGGTTGCCGACGTAAAGGAAAGCTATTCAACCCACTGCGTTTTCCTCGAATTTGAAGGAACGCTGCCTGAGCTTGAAGGCGTTGAAAAGGCCAATGTCAAAAACTGTACGGCAGAGCTCTATCTAAGGATTGATGTTACGCCCCAGGACATTTTGAAACAACTTGTGGAAAAAGGTGTCGTGGTGCGAAGGTTTGATGTAAAAGAGCTTTCTTTGAATGACGTTTTCATTAAGGTTGCGGAGGCCGAGCAATGGATAAAACAGTAAGGGTTGCCTTGCAGGAATTCAAAATGAATTTTGCCAGGCGCGAATACAAGTTTTTTGCCTTTGCCTTGCCTGCAGTGCTTTTGATCCTGGTTTTTGCCTTTTCTTTCACAGGAAAACAGTTCGACTTAAGCGATTTCAATTCAATGAGGCAAAGCTATTACTTTTTTGCTTTCCCTTCAACGATTGCAATGGTTTTTTCGCTTGCAATCTTCCTTTCAGCAAACTTCATGCTGCAGGGCATTGCAAAGGAAAAGGAAAACAAGATTTTGGAAGTGCTGGTTTCAAGCGTTTCATTCAGGCAGCTTTTGACTGGAAAGGTTTTAGGGCTTGTGGCCCTGGGCCTAATACAGTTTTTTGCTTGGATGATTGCAGGAATCGCCGTTGTAGCAATGCTGGCACCGGAGATCTTTGCAACCGTTTTCACCTCTTTTTTTGCAACCTATGCTATTCTGCTGTACTTTGCTTTCTTTGTTTTGGGCTACCTGCTTTACGCTTCACTGCTGGCAGCAATCGGCGTTTTGACAGAATCCAGGGGAGAAGCCCAGCAGATTGGGTCGATTTTAACAGGCTTTGCCTTGCTTCCTGCCTTGAGCACTATGTTCATTACCGGAAACAGCACAACTTTGTATGCCAAAGCCATAACCCTTTTTCCCTTGACTGCACCAATAACCGCCATGATTAGGATTTTCCTGCAGACCATTTCAATGGAGGAAATCGTCTTGAGCCTTGGCCTGCTTTTGCTTACCACTGCTTTGGTGATTTTTGTGACAGCAAGGCTTTTTCGCGCGGAAGTGCTGATGTATGGCAAAAAGTTTTCGGTGAAAGGCCTGGCAAAGTTTGTTTTGTCTGGCTGAACCGCTTTCTTTTTCAGGAACTCTTTTGCACGCTATGCCTTTTTTGTTTTGACTGCGGTCCCGTAAACAAGTATTTCTGCGGCGTTGGCCATTACCTGCGATGTTGTGAAACGAACGTCTACTACCGCGTTTGCTTGCAATTGCTTTGCCTCTTCCATCATGCGGTCCATTGCCTCATCCCTGGCTTCTGAAAGCATCTGCGTGTATTCAACGAGCTCTCCGCCAACCAGCTGCCTTAGGCCTGAAACAAAGTCTTTTCCAAACCACTTGGCTCGAATCGTGTTTCCCATTACAAGGCCGTATGTTTCCACTATTTTTCGGCCCTGAATGGTGCTTGAAGTTGCCAAAATCATTTAATCCCTCCTTGTTGTTTGATGCGAGCGACAGCGAGCAAGTGGCATCAAGCCCAAGCGAAGATGGCACTCGTACCCGCCGGCTGCTCGGCGAATGGACCCTGCGGGAATTGAACCCGCGATCTTGTCCTCTTTCGAGCTTATTTCCCCGAAGCTTTTTTTTCCCGTAGAAAAAAAGGCTCTGCGAAGGACACGTCCTACCACTAGACTAAGGGCCCTTACTTATGGTAAAAGTGGGAGCAGTTTAAAACCTTAGAGTTTTCCCTTTTTGGCCTTTGGGGCAGTAGGTTTTTTTGGGTTAGCAGTTTCTTTATGCTTTGGCCTTTCAAAAACAGGTTTGGATTTCCAAACAAAGAAGAGCAGTAAAACAGGCGGGACAAGCGCGATTGCCATAGTGGTAAGCCAAAATATATACATTTGAACCATGAGCATTAAAACAAAGGAGTTAACAAAGTTTCCTGCCGCCGTTGGGCTGAAGCCCGGGAATAAAATTGTGCTAACAACAAGGAACAAGCTTAAGGCAATCGCCAGATAAAATCCGGCCATGTGCTTTTTTGCAAAAATTAGGGTTGTTGCCAGGATAATTGCTGATAAAAGGAATCCTGATAAAAGGAAAAGACCTTGGCTGCAATCCAAGCAGCTCGGCACCCTCAAAAATAGAAAGGAGAAAACCAGGAGTATGGTGAAGCCTCCCCGCCCTAAAGGGCGGGGCTTCCGCTGGGTTCAGTTAGCC
>CAZMUN010000024.1:0-16215 GCA_964569815.1 uncultured archaeon | reverse complement strand
AGTATTTGCTTAACAGCCCCTCTACCTTTATTTTCACGTCTTTTAGCGTGCCGTCTACTGGGTTTTCTATTGTTATTCCGAATCTTTGGTCTGAGCCGATTGTGACTTCGAATGTTTCGGTTGTTTGGAATAGTGCGCGTTGTTGTGTTGCTGTGAATGCGCTTCCTCCTGTTGTTGTGGTTGTGGTTGTTGCAGTGGCAACAGTTGTAACGCCTGTATCCGTGTCGCCATCGTCGTCGTCGTCTGGTGATGGCGTTTCAGCTGGCTTTGCTTGCACTGTGACTGTTTGCTCTGATGACCTTGTTTTGTTGCCGTCGTTGCAGCATCCTGCTGTGAATGTTACTGTTTGGTCTCCTGTTGTGGCTTCTGTGCCGATTGTTACTTCTATTGTGTTTTCTATGTAGTCGCTTACTGGCAGTGAATCTGTTGTGGTTGAGGCTGTTCCTGTTGTTATGGTCCAGTTGCTTGGCAGCGTCCAGTCAAGGGTTACGTTGTTGGCGTCCATGTTTCCTGCGTTTGTTACTTTTGTTGTGTATGTTACGCCTGTGTTTTCTTGCATGACGTTTGTGTTTGTGTCTGGCCATTCTATTAGCATGAATGGCCCGCCTGCAGAGCTTATTATTGTAGCGCTCGCTGTATTGTTGTCTGGAGAGGCCCAGTCGTTTGTTGGGTTGACTGTTATTGTCAGGGCGTCGTTTCTTTCAGTGGTTTTTGCTGTTAGGACAACTGCAAGGTTCGTGTTGTTGTCTTTGTTTATTGGGAACGAGTATCCTGCTGCTGTTTCTGTGTTTCCGCCATAGCTTATTTCGTCTTTGTCGTCCCAGTTGCTTGTTATCCTAAAGTTCAGTGTTTGGTCGCCGGTGTTCACTATATTTAGGTCCCCGACTGTAATGCTTGTTCCCAATTGCCCTGTTTTGTTTCCGAATAAGCCTGGCGTTAAATACCAGCTCCATTCCCAGTAAGCGTGAACATAGCTTGGATCGGTGTTTGCGTCATAGCCGTTTACGTCTCTTGTGTAAATCTTGTACTGCCACATGCTGTTTGTTGCAGGGGTCTTGAAAGGCGCGACGTAGTGGTAGTTGTTGTCTGCGTAGTTTATGTCGTTTACCATTGTTATTGAGTTCCAGTCGCTCCAGCTGAAGTTGTTGTCGTAATACTTTTTTGTGTAAAGCAGGACTTCTGCTATTCCGCTGTATTCGTTTATGTTTGCGTTAACTGTAATTTGTGTATTTGGGTCTATGTCTTTGTTTGTGTCCGGGCTTGTGTTTACGTCGTATGCATTGGGTGGGCTTACATCTTTTGTGTTGAGTGAAACACTGGCTGTTGTCTGGTTTCCGGCTATGTCGTATGCTGTCATGCTGCAGTCTATTTTGCCTGCTGTTAGCGTGTTGGTGTCTACTATTCTTTCAACTTGGGTGTTGTCATCTCTTATTGTTTGGCGTTCCTGTATGTTTATGTTTGGGCCTGTGATGTTTATGTCAATGTAGTCTATAAGGAGGTCGTCTCCCCAGTGGCTGTATATGTTAAGGTCGGAGGAGTCGTTTGTGTCTGTAAAAGGCGAGTAATTGATATCTTGGTTCATTGGCGCAATTGAATCGCTTGTTGTAGTCAAGCCTGTTGAAACAGTTGCAGGGTTTTCCAGTTTTATGAATGCCCTGTTGAGGTCATGGTGTGCTTTCCAGGGGTTAAAAAGTGCTATTGCTCCTTTGCTGTTGAAGTAGTCTCCGCCTGTTACATCTCCTGTGTAAAAGGTTCTTTTCCAGTAGGCGTAAGAGCTTTGGTCTTTGAATTCATTTGAGGGGGAAAGCGTTTTTGATGATTCCCTTTTCAGGAAAATTCGGCCCATTGCATCAAAACTGTTTTTGTCATAAACGCCCATAAAGTTTTCGTCGTTAAGGCTTTGTGTGTTGTTGCCTTTGTTTACTGTAGATACTGTGAGGTTTCCTGGCCTTCTGCTTGCGAATTCAGAGAACATTCCTGCCAAAAAGAAAGTGTAGCTGTCTGTGTAGTAATCCCAGCTTCCTGTTCCGCTTGATTCGACGTTTGTGTCTATAAAGAAGTAGTTGTTTTTTGCATAAAAAGTGTAGCTTTGGTTGTAGTCGATTGATCCAATTGTTCCTTTGACAAGCATTTTTGAGACCAACTGCCCCTCTGTTTCCTGGTAGAATGAGGGGTTTGTAAGCGAGTAAGCGGAATAGCTTATTGGGCCTGCTTTTGATTCTGGCGCCAAAGCCATAGGAGAATACCCGTTCATGTCCTGGCTTGTGCCAGTTTTGCTTCTTATTTTTGCTATTATGCCGCCGCGGTTTATGTCGAGGGTTGCTTTGTAGTATGAGTTGTTGTAGTCGAACGCGAAGCCGGCCTGGCTTGTGTTGAGGTCTGTGGAATATGATTTGTTGAAGTCCACCATGCTGTAGTTCACAAAATAGGTCCTGCTCTCATTTTGGTCAGTGCTGTTCAAAAAAACAAGGTTTGCTTTTGTTACGTAGGCGCCTGAAGTTGTCCAGGCGTAAATCTGCGACGGAATCTCAAGATAGTGGCTTCCGTTGTAGTCCAGGACACGTACTGAAGCTGAGGATGTGTTATTGTTGAAGTCGACTGTTATATTGATTGGGTCAAACCACCTTTGCAGGGCATTTGGTTCTTGCACGTTCAAGTCAAAGCTGAAGGGGTATGTGTTGGAGTCATGGCTTGTGTACTGGCTTTGCCACACTTCTCCTTGGTAGAATGCTTTTTCAAAAACCTGGCTTCCTATGTAAACATTGTACCAGCCCGTGTTTCCATTAACATCGTAATTGAAGTCATATGTGTTGAAGTCCTGGCCTAGAACGCTTTCCTCTCCCATGTTCAGGTCGTTTATTTGGATTGTGCCGTTGCTGTCCCTTATGGTTATGTTTGGGATTATTCCAAGATTTACATCATGCCTTATAGTGACGGTTTCGTTTGCACCAAAAAAAGAGCGGGGCTTGTTGTCTTTAAACGTTGTAAGCTGGCCGTGGGGCCCTATTAGGACAAAGTAGCTGTTTGTGTCCCTGATGTTGCCTGAATTGTCCTCTGAGTTAAAATCTACAGCCCAGTTTCCGTCGCCTCTTACGACAATGCCTGCACTGGTGTCATATTCCTGCCAGGGACCCCATGAAATTGCGTTGGTTTTGTTGAAGTCCAGCCTGAATCTTGTTGTTTTGCAGCCTGAGCCGGCTGAATCAATGCATGCCAGCTGAATGTTTGCGTCAAAGCCCTGCCAGGTGTTGTGGTTGCCATCCCATGTGGTGATTGGCTTTGTTGTGTCTGCCATAAAGCTGTTTTCGCTTGCCTCAAAGTTTGATAGCTCGCCGTCATTCAAGTCAATAAGAATGTAGTAATTGCCGTCGCTTACCGCTGAAAAATTCCAGTCCCAGCTGCACTGCGCTGTGTTGGTATCCCATTTGACGCTAGGGCAGACATCCCAACTGAGGTTAAGATCGTGGGCAATCACAACCCCGGTTCCCTGTGTATAGCTTGTGCTATAGTTTATGTCAACGTTCAAGCGGTCGTTTTCCGTGTCCAAAACATTGAAGTCTATTGCCAGGTTGCCGTCCCTTTGCGGGGAAAAAGCGGGAAGCGTGCCTCCGTCGGAGTAGGACTCTATTTTTGCAAGGTTTATGTCGGGGGCGTAGTTCAATACAATGTAGTCTATGTTCACATCCAAAAGCGTTGGTGCCGAAATGTGGGCTGTGTTTACGTCGCTGGTTTCAAAGAATGCCTTGTACTGGAAGTATCGGCTGTGCTCAAATGCATTCAGGTCCCAGGCCACGTTGCCGTCTATAAAAAAGGTGTTCTGGTTTCCGTCTGGCCCAACAAAGTTCGCGTCAGAGCAGTTGGGCTGCCAGCAGCTCCTTGCCTGCAATTTTATGTTCACTGCCCCTTTCCTGTAGTGGTCCCTTACTTCATCGTGCGAAAGCGCTCTTTCATAGATTGCGACCTCGTCAATGCTTCCATTGAAGAATTCTCTTACCCCTGAGGATCTTGCCCCAATGCTCAGCGAGCCGTTCATGTCATAGCCGGGATTGCAGTAGAATTCCTTTGAAAGGTTTCCGTCAATGTAAATGGAACAGGTTCTTCCTGCGCGTGTTGCAACAATATGGGAATACTCATTCAAGGGAATTGTTTCAGTGGTAGTGGAATTGTTTGGAAGCTCAAACCTGTATGCCATGGCCTCAAAGTTCTGGTTGACATCCTCTTCCGAAAGAACCCTGTTGTATATCTTGAAGGTTGAAAAATAGCCACGCCACCTGCCGGAACTGGTGTACCTGTTGGCAATCCTGAAGTTTGCTCCAAGGTCTTCATCTGCACTGCTTGAACTCACGATATAGGGTGCCTGAATCCTTTCCTTGCTCAGCCAGAGCTGGCCTCCTGAGTTGTCGCTTGCTGCAACAAGGTTCAGCCACCGGTCCCACCAATTTGAGGCAGTTGTATAAGCCGGGGGGTTGTTTGCACTGAGCGCATTGGCCCAAGTTATGTTTCTGCTTGAGTAATTCGTCAAAAACCAGGTTCCGCCGTCGTTTCTTGCATCACAAAAATAGGCCGTGCTTGTTGTGCCATCCTTGTAAATCATTGCATCATAGGTAAGAGTTGTATGCGCTCCCATGTCTGCGTTTATTGTCAGGCCGTCAGTGGCGTCAAAATAAAACCTGCCCCCATTGCCTGTTTCATACGCGGGAAACTGGGCATCGTTATAACCAGCGCCCTGTGCGCCGGGGTCGCCACGAGCATTCCAGTCTGCATTAACCAAATCATGCCAGACATTTCCCCCTGCAGGGTAGCTGTCGTTGTTGCCTGCATCCAAAAACAGTATAAGGCCGTCTGTTACCACGCCGCCAACAACGAATGAAACGTTGCCGTCCTTTGTCACAATAAGGTTGTACCCTGATTCGTTGGCATCCTCGTTGCTGATTACAGTGCCTGTGGATGCTGCCCCGGGGTTAACCCATGCTTCCAAAGTAAAGTTTTCGTCGGCACGAAAGTTAACGTCTGTTGACGCACCCAAATCAAGGACATCATCAACGCCGTCAAAGCCAAGCGCGCTGCCAAACTGCCCTGCCTGGCCCTGGAGTACTCCATTGTATGTTCCACTGTTTCCATTTCCACTGGTGTCATTTATTGTGCCAGATGCCTCATCCAAGTGAAGCAAAACCTTGTTTTTGGACATGTTTGCATCTGCTTCAATGGCTTGGTTGTTTGGAAGGCCTTGCCCATACATGCCGTCCTCATGCCAAAGCAATGTCTGCCAGCCGCTGTCGCTTCCAGCATTCAAAACCCGGGAAGTAAAATTTCCATCTGCGTAAAAATCTGTTCCGCTTATCTTTGACAAGGCCACGTTGCCATCAGAGCCGACACTGGTCCTGTTTGTCGAACCCAGCGCAAAGTTAGCCTGTGTGGTGTCAAGAAGGCTTGGGGCAAGCCCTGCTCCAAGAAAAACCAAAAAAAAGCACAAGACAGCCAAAAAAAGGCCTTTTTTCATTGAAAGCATTTTTTCCTCCCTATCCTATAATCCCCTTTATAGTTTTAAATTTATTATATATAAACCTTTTTGCCTTAGATCTAGTTTTAAAAGTTTACAAAGAAAAAATAGCTTGAAAGCCCCATGCCTCAAAAAAACGAGATTGAATCCACAGGCCAGCAGTACAACGAGCTCATTCTCAAAAACAAGGACTTTGTCCCAAGCCGCGTCTACAAGTACCAAATAAAAAAACGCAACCAAATGCTTGCCTCTGACTTGAAAGGCCTGAAAATCAAAACCGCGTTGGACCTTGGTTGCGGAACAGGCTTCCACTCAAAAGAAATCGACTCACATACTCGCAGCCTGCTGGTCTTAAGCGACATCAGCAAAAAGGCCCTGGAAAAAACCAAAAGGCTTGGCCTCGACAACAAAGTGCAGCTGGTCTGCTGCGATGCAGCAAAATTCTCGCTGCCCAAAAAACAAAACATTGACTTAGTGCACATAGCTGGAATGCTTCACCACATCCCAAACAAGATTCCCCAATGCATTTCTTCCTTTGCCAGATACATGCCCAGCGGAGCCCTTATTGTAGTAGACGAGCCCAACAAATTCAACCCAGCAAACTTCCTGCTAATGAAGCTGAGCAAAGCAGACCCTACAGGCAAAGAAAGGCCTCTGAGTGCAGGAAAGGTCAAATCCGAGCTGGAAAAAAAAGGCTTTGAGGTCAAGGCACTGAAATACTACGGCCTTTTCGTGCCGGCATTTCTTATGCTTTTCGGCAACAAAACCCTACTGCGCTTCTTTGAAAAACTTGATGCAGCAATTGAGAGAACGCCTTTCCGCATCCTTTTCTTCAGGTGGCATTTGAAGGCGGTGAAGAAATGAAACTTTTGGTTACAGGCGGAGCAGGCTTCATTGGGTCGCACATTGTTGACGCTGCAATAGAAGACGGTTTTGTTGTAACAGTTGTTGACAACCTTTGCTCCGGCAGGGAAGAAAACCTCAACAGCAAAGCATCCTTTCACAGGCAGGACATCACAAACAAAAACGTGGTGGAAAAAATTTTCAAAAAAGAAAAGCCTGACATTGTATGCCATCATGCGGCACTTACAAGCGTCCAAGAATCCATAAAAAAACCAAAACTCTACCAAAAAGTAAACGCTTTTGGAACAAAAAACATTGCAGAAGCAGCAGCAAAACACGGCGCCAAGAGAATTGTTTACGCTTCAACCTGTGCAGTATATGGAATGCCTCAAAGCCTGCCAATCAGCGAAGGCCACCCGACAAATCCATTATCGCCGTACGGAAAAACCAAGCTCTTGGGAGAAAAAGAAATAAACTCCGTGGCCGCAAACCGCGCTATCCTGAGGTACAGCAATGTCTTTGGGCCAAGGCAAAACCCAAAAGGCGAAACAGGCGTTATTTCAATCTTTGCAAACCAAATGATTTCAGCCCGGAATCCAAAAATATTTGGCGGAAACCAAACCAGGGACTTTGTTTTTGTAAAAGACGTGGTAAAAGCAAACCTGCTTGCTTTCAAAAAAATTGAAGGCGGGACATTCAACATTGGCGCAGGCAAAGAAACAAGCGTAAACAAGGTTTTTGACCTGCTGAAAAAAGAAACAGGCTTCGAAGGCCATGCAATTCATGCAAAAGAGCTTGAAGGCGAAATGAAGCGAATAGCTTTAAACAACAAAAAAGCGGAAAGCAAACTTGGATGGAAGCCTTCAATTTCCTTGGAGCAGGGCTTGAAAAAAACAGTTGACTGGATCAAGCTTCATTCCCTGTAAGCCCACTTTGGCTTTTTTGGCCCCTCTTCCCTTTTTCCAAGGCTTCCAATCCTTTCAAACAAGCCTTCACCAGGCCTTTTTCCAGAAGCTGCAGCCAAACCAAAGCTTTCCCCGCCGCCAGAATACCTGCCTACGAGGAAAACCGCGACAACAACCAAAACGACCAGCAGCAGAGCCCATGGCGCGTAAACAGCCAAGCTGCCCAAGCCAAAGAATCCTGCAGGAGAGGCATTGGCCGCATCAAGCAAAAGGTTTTCTGCATCCAGAATCGTGTCCCCTGCCAAAACAACCGGTGGAACAGCAAACTTTTCCGAAACATCGGTTTCAGTGAAAGCAGTGACGCTTTCCTCATCCAAGTCTTCCTTTAAACTGTAAACGATTTCCGCTTCCTGGCCTGCCTCAACCAGCACCCTCCATTCAAGAATAGGGTCATCAACTATTACAGTTGCGCCCTCTGCAGCCAGGTCTGAAGCGTTTTCAGCAAACTCTTTTGGAACAACTTCCATAACCGTTATTTCCTTGGCTTCCTCTGAATCGTTTTTCACGCTTATCTTAACCAAAACCCTGTAATAGGTTTCTTCGCCTTCCTCGATTTTCTTGATTGAAATTACGCGGTCTGCTTCAAAGCTTTCCGCAAGTGTCTCAGCTTCTGCGCAGGTTTCCTCTGAAAAGCCAAACCCTCTGAGCAGGATGCCCAAATGCTCCCTGTTGTAAACGCATTCAAGCTCTTCTCCGAAGTCTGAAACCGAAACCAGGTCCACAAACTCGTCAAACTTTTCCCCGGCTTCAACGGCAGCAGTTTCTGCATCATGGTATTCTTCGCCATCAAACTGGTCCAAGGCATCATCAAGCAAACCAACAGCCTCGTCAAACAAGTCCAAGGAATCCTGGCTTGGCTCTACGCCAATCGCTTCCAGGGCTTCACGCAGGTCCTGTGCTATTGCCATTGCCCCGTCTGCCCTGTCGATTGCGTCCTGGGCTGCCTGCTCGCCGTTTGGCACTGACTCGATGCCGTTGCTTGTGGTAACCGTAATTGTCCTTTCCCTGGTGTCACGGCCTGCCTGCCCGCTGTAGTTCTGTGAAACGGCTTTCAAAGTGTGTGTTCCATCAGCCACTGTTTCGCTGTTCCAATCAATTACATAGCGGTTGCTTACAGGCGTGCCGTCTGTTCCAACTGGCGTGGGCTTGTTGTCAACGTAAAACTTTATCGGCTTCAAAACGGTTTCGTCGTCATAAGACCATACTTTCAGCATGACCATGCCTGAAACATTGTCATTGTTCAAAGGGCTTTCCCATTGAAGGAATGGCGCCGAAGTGTCAACAGTCGAGTTGTTGTTATTGTTGCTGTTATTGCCGCTCCCGTCTTTGTCAATCAGCACAGAAGCGTCATCGCTTTCCTCTCCCTCGTTGCCTGCATTGTCATGCGCTACAATAACATAGTAATAGGTTTCATCGTCTTCCAGGTTTGCGGTGTCGGTGTATTCGCCTTCGTCGTAGTCTACCCCGCAGGTTATCTGGTCCATGTCGTCAAAGTCATCAGTTTCGCCGCGGAAAATGCAGTAGTTGTCAACGCCTGCCTCTCCCACGTCGTCCGGGATATCCCATTCAAGCAATACCTCGTCGTCGTCTGAGTCATAGCTTGCCCTAAAGTAGTCTATTTGTTCAGGGCCTTCCCTGTCAAGAATGATGTCATCAGTGACATTGCTTGATTCCGCTCCCGAGACCCCGCGGCACTGGTAGTAAACGGTTCTTGTGCCGTCCTGGTCCCTCAAAGACCAGCTCTTTGTGCCATTGAATGCTTCCCAGGCGCTCCAGCTTCCGCCGTCGTTCATGAACCTGCATTCGTCGGCATCTGTTGCGCCCAAAGAAAGCGTTACATCCTCTTCATCTGTATAAGAGTCGCCGCCGTTTATTGAAACACTCGTATTGCTTGGAGCAGACAAGCTGATTGAGAACTCCCATTCCACGTCCCCTGAATCGTTTCCCTCCGAATCGGAAACGCTTGCAGTAGTATAAACGATGTAGGTGTCAGCCAAATCATAGTCAAAAGCCCAGCTTACGCTGTAGTTTCCGCCTGAACCGCTTACATCAACATTTCTGTCCTCGCCGTCGATGTTTACAACCAGGGAATCGATGTTCACGTCATTGTCCACATCGGTGATGTCAAAGCTTACTGTAGGCCTTGCAATCCCGGCCAATGCCTGGTCTGCAGGGTCCTGGTTTGTGATAACAGGGGCAGAGCCTGTTCCCAGAGCGTTTACTGTGATGGTTTCAGAGGCCATATCTGTTGCGTTTTGGTCGTCAGTTGCAGTCAGATAAGGGCTATAGGCGTTTGCTGTTTCGTACCTGTGCCATATCGTTCCGCCTGCAGCATTCGGGAAAGTGTAACTGTTTCCGTCATTGAAGTTTAGAGCACAGCTTTGGATTGTGCCGTCTGTGTCAGAACAGCTTGCGGTAAACTCTGCATCCAAAGGTTCTGTGCCTGTTGTAGGGTTTGCAGTCAAAGACGCAGTTGGGTCTTTGTTTCCGCCTGTAACTGTGATTGTTTCTGGCGCGTCGCCTGTTTCGCCTGCCGTGTTTTCGGCATTCAGTAAAGCGTTGTATGTTCCTGCCGAGCCATAAACATGGGCTCCTGAAACGCTGTTAAAATCAACTACTACAGTGTCGCCGAAATCTATCGTACATTCAATCAAGTCGGCTTTTGGGTTCTCGTTAACGCATTCTCCTGTAAATGTAACGCTTAGGGGTGCAGAGCCACTTGTTGTGTCGGCATTTAGGGTTGCCATCTGGAGGCATGAGTTGTAAACAGAGCCAGAATCGCCGCGGTCAACGCAAACATCTGTTTCAAGGCTGTCTTTTTCGTCTCCGCCATCGGAGTGTGTAAACTCTGTGACCGTGCCTCCATCTGACCTTATGTAAGCAAAGCCCCCTCCTGCCCCTGATGTCCAGGAAGTCCAGTTAACGTCCCATTTTGCATCAGAGCCTGTTACATGCAGGCAGGTGTTTGCATCCAAAATGTTGTTCATTGAGCCGGCAAAACAGTTGTCTTTCAAATCAGTTACATAGTCAAAATATCCAGTGGTTTCTGAGCCGCATTCTCCACAGGCCCATTCAATTGTGTTTGCCAATACCGTTGGCGCTAAAAAAACCAGTAAAATTGACAGGAAGGCAAATTTTTTTATCACTCCCAAACCCCCATTGGCTCCTTTGCCAAAATTTTGTTATGTATAATTCTTTCTTGGTTTAATTAAAGGCATTCTGAGCTAATTGCTATATCTATTTGCATTCATTCTCTTTTTAAACTTTTATCTATTTTGCAATTATCTAGCGAGTTTTGAGGCAAATTTATGGATATACATAACCTTTTTTACTTCGTTCTGCTGACTTTCTTCCCCGGGCTTGAGCTTAGGGCAAGCATTCCCTATGCAATAGTTGTTCTTGGCCTGCCTTGGCCCGAAGCTTTGCTTTTGGCGGTTTTTTTCAACTTTCTTTTTGGCCTGCTTTTGTTTCTTTTGCTTGACGGCCTTGTAAGGCTTTTTACAAAAGTCCAATTTATTAAAGAAATATATGGTAGGCTCGTTGCCAGAACACAAAAGAGGGTCAAGCCATATGTCCAAAAATATGGGGCTGTTGGCGTTGGCCTTTTCATTGCCGTTCCTTTGCCCGGCTCCGGCGTCTGGACCGGAGCTTTGGCTGCCTATCTTTTGGGAATGCGGTTCAAAAGCTTTGCCCTGGCTGATGCAATAGGAGTAATAATTGCAGGCGTTCTGGTAACTGTTTTTACTTTGGGTTTCGTGAACGGCTTTTAGGCAAAACTTTAATTAGGAGCTTGTCTTGTTCTTAGCATGCCTCGCAGAAAACCGGTACAAAAAAAGCCTGCTGTAAAGAAAGGAATTGGCCTTAACATGAGCAAGCTTTACATAATGGTTGGACCCAATCTTAGGGGCAAGAAGCCTGGCTCGGTTGCCTTTGTCGAATCGGATAGAGGTCCTGTGGGCTTTAGGGTCCGGGAAAACGGCGAAATTTTGGTGGACTGGGCCCTGAAACCAAAGAAATAGCTTTTTCTATGACTCCTGTTTCCAGGTTCCGTAAACCACTTTGAGCCATGCAAGCAATCCAAAGGTTGCAAAAAACCACAGAACTAGTAGCATCTGGTTAAAGATCGCGCCCAGCGTAATTGCAGTAACAAGAAGGCTTTGGCCCCCAATGTAGTACTTTTTTGAAAGCTTTACGCTTGGGTTGGTTTTCTTTGGGTCAAAGAGGCCCTTCTTTGTTGCAGTTGTAAACATCACCATTGAAATGTTGAACAATGCAGCAATTCCAACCAGCAGCACGTTGGCATCCTGCGTTTGAAAGAAGAGCCCTGCTGCCGCTGCACCGTAAACTGCAAAGGCCGTTGCAAAGTCCCCGTTTTGGTCAAGCCACCTGCCCCAATTGCTTCCGTTTTTTTTGGCTCTCGCGATTTCCCCGTCAACGCAGTCAAAAAGATATGAAAGCTGTATAAACAAAGCGCCTGCAAGAATGTAAGAGTATTCTCCTAGGAGAAAAAACCCTGCTGAAATAAAGCCAAAGGCTATTGAAAGCAGGGTAACGTGCCATGGCAAAAGGCTTGTTTTTACAAGGTGAAAAGTAATCCTTGTGCTCAAGCGTCGGTAGTTGCGCATTATCAGGCAGTCCCTTTTCTTCAAAGCAAGCTCCTGGAGCTCTTTTAGGGTAACCTTTTTTTCTTTCCTTTTCACAGAACCACCTTTCTTAACCATTGTAAAACCACAAACCCTTTTTTAGCGTTTCCTTTATTTTCTCCAAAACCCTGTCTGGAACTTTTACTGCATTTAGGGTTTGCCTGTCCCCCCCATGGAAATCGCTGCCCCCTGATTCAAGAAGATTTCTTTCCTTTGCAATTTTTTGGTAAAACTCAACCATCTCCTGGTTTTTCTCAGAATCAAGCCCAAGCTTTGGCATGGCCACATGGTAAGGGTAATATGTTTCAATGCCCTGGCCGCCCTTGCTTTTAAAGAAATCTATTGCCTTCAGCACGCCCTTGTGGTGGAAAATGCCTGGATGTGCAAGGAACGATAAACCGCCTGCTTCTTTCACCAGGTTTATTCCTTTTTCCAGGGAAGGCCTGCTCTCCCTTCGCACGTAAGACGGCTTTCCTGCAGCAAGCTGCTTTTCAAAAGCATTGCGCACTGTTGGAAACTCTTTTGGGTGCTTTTCCACAAGAAGCCTTGCAATATGAGGCCTGCCTAGAGAGCCTTCCGCGCTTGCCTTAAGCTCTTCAAAGTCTATTGCAAACCCCTGCTGCTTTAGCCTTTGAAGAATTTCTTTCTTCTGGCTAATTCTTTTCAAGGCAGTGCTTTCAACAAAGTCTGCAAGTTTACTGTTTTCAGGGCTTACGAAGAGGCCCACTATTTCCAGCGCTTCAAATCCTATTTCGTCTGCACTGCACTCTATTTCAATGCCTGGAACCACTTCAAGGCCTTTTTCTTTCGCATACTCTAAGGCCGGCCTGATTCCTTTGGTTGTGTCATGGTCTGTTATTGCAATTGCGTTAAGGCCTGCTTTACAAGCCAAATCAACCAGTGCCTTTTGGGAAAGCATTCCGTCAGAAGCAGTTGTATGCATGTGCAGGTCAATCATTTTTTGGCCTCTGACAAGATTCCAATCAGCTTCTTTGACAACTCGTTCAGTCTTTGTTCTTCCAAGTGCACTTTCTTAACCGGGTTCATTTTAACAAACTCTTTGCCGTTTTTGCCTTTGAAAACAGGTTTTCTTCCAAAAGAGCTGTCAACTGTGTAAGGCTGGCCAATGTTTCCGCGGAATGGGAAAATCTTGAGATGCAAGTGCTCTTTTTTTTCACTCCAGTTTGTGCACTTGCCATATGTTGCAACAGAAACGGATTCCGGCCTTGAAGAAGCAGTTGTTTCAAATTCAGGCATTTCTTCTGCCATTACTTTTGAAACAGCGTTGCTTATTCTGGAAAAAGCAGTGCCATAGTTTTCAGCAAGCTTTGGGTATTGGCCGAGCTGGCCAAAATGGGTTAAGTGCCCGAACGGCATCAACTGTATTGAAAAATCTTTTTTTGGGCCGCTCCCTGTTTTTGGCGACAGAGTGGCAAACCAGCCGTCTTCCAGAGTGTTTCCACTTTTGTAGACCATGACTGAACCATATTCTGTTTTTTGACCTACATTCAGAGCAGTTTCCTTGCAGAGGCTGCACTCTTTTCTTTTTGCAATGCTTTCCTTTTCAAGTTCCCTAAATTCGGCCAAACTAAACCACCTTGATGAACTCCTTTTCCCGCCTGTCGCTCAAGTATGAATCCAAATAGCCTGTTACAATGCGGTGGTATGGCTCCTTGTTTTTCGGTTCAACCTTTTCCAGAATTCCGCAGACCCTGATTTTTTCGCCTGTGTAAGCAAGCGCGGTATAGTCCCTTGAGTGGAAAACAACCTGCTCTAGCTTAAGGTTCTTGCCCTTTGCTTCTGCAAGCTCGCTGCTAACAACCTTCGGGTTTTCGATGCCGTAACAGCCTGGCCTTACAACGGAATTGTGGTAGTCCTTTACCTTGGCTTCAACGGTTGCCAGCCCCATAGATGAATACTTTTCCTCACCCCATTCAAACCAGGGCTCTTCCTCTTTTTCGGCAGCAAAAACCACGAACAAAAGCTTGTCAAAGTAGCCCTCTGACTTTTTTCTCTCAAGCATGTGCTTTAGGAAAGCCTCTTTTTCAAAAATGTTTGACCTGTTCCTTTTTTCATAAAACTCGGTCCACTCTTTTTCGCTTTTCCACCTAAGCAAAGGGTGCTCTGCTTTCTCCAAATAATCCATCAGCTTCCAATAGTTTTTCTTGCCGTATACCACGACGTTTATGTCTGAAAGATAGTAAACGTAGTGGCCCATGAGCGTTGAATACGTTATCCCCAAATCTTTTTGCCTCAAGCCGCTTCTAAGCAAAAACTCTGCGAACTCACAGACGGTTGAAAGGTGCTTGTCAAGGCATTCGGCCGGCATGGACATCAGCTCTGAGAGTCCTTTTCTTGGAAAATAAACCCTTTCAATGTAGTCCTTTGGAACCCAAAAAAAAAGCCTTTCCTTGTCATGAAGCTCGCTTTGGTAAATGTACTGAGGGTAGGCTTTCCTGAAATCCTGGATATAGCGGGCAAGCTCTTTCTTTTCAGCCCACAGATTCAGCCTGTTCATTTTCTGGCCTGCAAAAAACCTGTATTGCAGGGAACTGCTTTCGATTTTGCCAGTGGGAACATACTTTGGCTTGACAATTATTCCGCCTTCCGGATGCTGGTTGCTGTAAACCTGGCAGTGAAGGCCGTCCTTTGTTGTTATGACCGAAGACTCGTAGAAATGCATTTCAGAAAACCGCCTTAACAAACTCTTTTTCCCGCCTTTCATTCAGGTAGGCGTCAAAATACCCTACAACCACGCGGTAATATTCGGGGCCTTTCTTTGGCCTAACCCTTTCCAAAAGCCCGCAGGCCCTAATCTTTTCTCCTTTGAGAGCCTGCTGCACAAAAGGAATCGAGTAAGTCACAATTCTCTTTACAGGAACATTTTTGTCAAAAGCAGGTGTTTTGTGGTCGCCTTTCACAACATCTGCTTCCTTTAGTTCATACATTGCGGGCCTGACATGGCTGCTGAAATGGCTTTCAACCAGGCCTTCCACTGTTGCAAGCCCCAAAGGCTCGTATTCTGCTTCGCCCCACTTGAACCAGGTTTCTTCCGGCTCTTCTACTGTGAAAAGGGTGAAAACCGTGTTGCCAAACATTCCCTCATAGCGCTTTCGCTTCATGTGCCTGACGTATTCCTCTTCAGTGAAATGGCTTGATTCCGCGGTCTTATGCTCTTTGTAGTAATCTGCCCACTCTTCATCCGTTTTCCACCTAAGCAGCGGGTGCTCTGCTTCCTCCAAAAATTTTAAGACCCTCCAGCCGTTTTCCTTTCCATAAATGATGATGTCAATGTCTGATTTTCCAAAAGTGTAGTTTCCCAAAAGCGTTGAATGGGTTATCCCCAAGCCAGTGGATTTGACGCCGCTTTTCTCCAAAAGCTCTACAAGCTGCCTCACCAGCTTCAAGTACTGGTCCAAATCCCTTTCCGGAACCTGCAAAAGCTCCTGCAGTCCTTTTCTGCCGTCATAAACTTTTTTTATCTTTTCTTTTGGCACTGCATAGAACCAGTTTTTGTGCAATGGGCAGTCATAAATATAACCAGAAAACTTCTCCCTGAACTGCTTCACGTAACTGGAAAGCTTTTCCTTTTCCGCAAACTGGTTAAATCTCACCAGGCATTTTTCAAACAAAAACCTGTATTTTAGGCCTGAACCGGAAATGGCTTCCCTGGGAATGTACTTTGGCTTTACAATCACATGGCCTTCAGGATGCTGGTTTGCATAAGACTTGCATTGGAAGCCGTCAACTGTGTCAATTAGTGTCGATTCGTAAAAATGCGCCATTTAAAACCACTGCAATTGCCCCAAAAACAGTTGGGGTTGGTTCTCCTTTTAAAATATGCCCTTTTAGGATTGTACCAAACAAAAGATTTTCCCTAAAAAAAGGGGGGGCCTTTAGTCTTCCTCTATTTTTATTATCGCGCCGTCAATATGCTTTTGGCAATTGCATTCCTTTAACGAAACCTTTGGAATAACGCCGACCAAAAGGGTTTTCACGTTTTGGACGTTTTGCTTGAATACCTTCAAAACGGTTTCAATGTCCACTGATTCGCCGGAACGCCAGCAATCATAGTCTGTGGGCATTGCCACTGCCTGGTAGCAGAGGCCTGCTTCCCTTGCAAGCACTATTTCCGGAACAGTGCTCATGTTTATTACGTCCCCGCCAAGCTTCCTAAACATGTTTGATTCGGCCCTTGTTGAAAAACGCGGGCCTTCAATTGTTACCACTGTTCCTTTTTCATGGTGCGAAATCCTCATCTCCT
>CAZMUN010000023.1:0-18062 GCA_964569815.1 uncultured archaeon | reverse complement strand
ATGGGCTAACTGAACCCAGCGGAAGCCCCGCCCTTTAGGGCGGGGAGGCTTCACTGTCGTTGCCTGCGCTTTCTCCAACATTCACCTTATCATTGCCGTGCGTATCGTATGGTGTTAATGCCTTAAAACTAACGGTTTTTTGATTCTGTGGGTTTGGCATATTCGATTACTTGCCCTTAGGCGCCTCAATGCATAATATTTTAATTGAAATTAACGTTATGGCTTATACTGAATTTGATTTTTGGTTGCCATTTGCAATCAGAGGATCAAATAGTAACAGAGTTGTATGAAAAGGTGTTTTTTTGAATCTGAATGGTTTGACTCAGGAACAGGCCGGCCAGAGGCTGAAGGAGTTTGGGCTTAATGAAATTAAGGCCCTGGTAAAAATTTCGCCTCTGCAAATTTTGTTAAGGCAGGTCAAAAAAAACGCTATTGTTTATTTGCTGTTTGCCGCCATGCTGATCTCTTTTTTTGTCGGCAAGGAAATAACCGGTTATGTGATTCTTGCAATAATCGGCATAGTTATACTTGTTGGTTTTATTCAGGAGTACAAGGCCGAAAAGGCAATTAAAGCCTTAAAAAAAATGATTATGCAAATTTCAATTGTCATCAGGGATGGCGATGAAATGGAAGTGCCTTCCCAAGAAATTGTGCCTGGGGACCTTGTTGTTTTAAGAGTTGGTGAAGCAGTTCCTGCAGACTGCCTTGTTTTGGAGGAAAAAGATTTGAGAGTGAACGAATCTGTTTTGACTGGAGAATCTGCAGAAGTAAAAAAAACCGCTGCAGAAAATGAAAAAGACTATTCAAACGCCAATTTGGTTTTTATGGGAACACAGGCTGTAAACGGAAAAGCTCTTGTAAAAGTGATGCACACTGGAATGAACACCGAGTTTGGAAAGATCGCGGGAATGATTTCCTCGATAGAAAAAGAATTTCCCCTGCAAAAAAAAGTAAACAATTTGGCAAAGTACATGGCGGCGGCAGCCCTGTTTTTCTCTGTTTTAACAGGCTTTATAATGGTTTTAAGGCAGCCTGCAATAACGCCTGATTTTATAGTTGAAATTTTGATTGTGGTCATTGCTTTGTCTGTTTCAGCGTTTCCTGAGGGGCTCCCGGTTGTGTTGATTTCCACTTTGTCTACTGGGGCTTACAGGATGGCTAAAAAGAATGCAATAGTCAACAGGATGTCAACAATCGAAACGTTGGGAGAAACAACAATTATTTGTGCAGATAAAACAGGCACAATAACAAAAGGGGAAATGACTGTAAGGAAAATCCTTTGCGATAACGAACCATATGCTGTTACTGGACGCGGTTACAGTGCCGAAGGGGAATTCACTTGCGGCTCAAAGGAAGTAAGCCCTGCAAGCAATGTGGCATTGGCGCTGCTGTTAAAAGTGGCTGTGTTATGCAATGATGCAAAAATTGAGCGGAAGGGCACTGACAAAGAATACCGGAAAATTGGCACGCCGACAGAAGCGGCTCTGCTGGTTGCGGCTGCAAAGGCTGGAATATTCAAAGAAGATATTTCTGCTGCACGAATGGAAGAAATTCCTTTCAGTTCTGAAAGAAAAATGATGACAGTAGTGTGCGAAGAATCGCTGGAAAACACGGTTTATTCAAAGGGAGCTCCGGAAATTCTGCTTGAAAAATGCGATTTTGTAATGGAGAACAGCAAGGCTGTTAGGTTGACGGAAGAAAAAAATAAAATGATTCTGGAGGCGAATAAAAATTTAACTCGCGAAAGGCTTAGGACGCTTGGATTTGCATTCAAAAAAGCAGGCTCTCTTGAAAAAGACCATTTTGAAGAAAAACTTGTTTTTTTGGGGATAATGGCAATGGAGGACCCGCCGAGAAAAGAAGTTGCGAGTGCATTAGAAACTTGTGCCAAAGCAGGAATTAAAGTGAAAATGATAACCGGGGATAATCTGGAAACAGCGGAAGAAATAGCAAAAGAAATTGGCCTGGAACAAAAAACAATGATTGGCAAAGAAATAGACCGGCTTACTGACGAAGAACTATCAAATAAGGTAAACAAAATCACAATTTTTGCAAGAGTCAGGCCTGAGCACAAGTTAAGAATAGTGAGGGCATTGAAAGCCAACCAAGAAATAGTAACGATGACTGGAGATGGAGTGAACGATGCGCCTTCACTTAAAGAAGCGCATATCGGAGTGGCAATGGGGAAAAACGGCACAGCTGTTTCAAGAGAGTCTGCTGACTTGGTTCTAAAAGACGATGACTTTGCCTCAATAGTTGACGCAATAAAAGAGGGAAGAACAATCTTTAATAACATTCAAAAATTTGTTACATATCAGTTAAGCTGCAACTATTCAGAGGTTTTCCTGATTTTTTTCGGGATCCTTTTTGGTTTTCCTTTGCCTCTTTTGGCAATCCAAATCCTGTTCATGAACATAGTAACCGACAACCTGCCTGCAATCACTTTAGGGCAGCAACCAACTTCCTCTGACATAATGGCGGCAAAGCCAAGAAAAAAGACAGGAATACTAAACAAGCAGCTGCTTAAACTACTGGTAATCGCAGGCACAACAATGGGATTGGGAACACTGCTAATGTTTTATGCGAGCCTGAACGTTTTTGAGCAGAGCTTGGAAACTGCAAGAACGACAGCGTTAGCAACACTAATTTTGTTTGAAATAGCAAACGCCTACAATTTCAGGTCATTCAGGCACCAAGTGCACAAATCTTCACTGTTTTCAAACAAATACCTGATTTATGCATCAATAGCATCAATAATAGCAACGCTGGCAATAATTTACACCCCACTAAACGCAGTATTTGAAACAACAGGCAAAATAACTCCACTTAACTGGGCAATGGCATTCATTGTTTGCTTGACAGTAATATTTGTTTTTGACGCACTAAAAGCAGTAAAAGGCGACTTGTTGAATGCAAATGTTGCAAAACAAACCGGTTTTTGAAGGCGATTGTTTCATCATCGCCTATTATAATGTATAGGGATTATTGCTTAAAAGTAATGGTTTTTATTTTGAATTCATGAATATGAATTCATGAACATGCTTACATAAACTGATAATTCAAAAATTATTTTATTATAGCTTATTTTTTCCATAAACAAACATTTTTATTTGCTAAAATAGTAAGTTATTCATTTATACTGAAGGTGTTTGTATTTTGAAAAAATTGCTTACCTGTATTTTGTTTGTCTTATTGCTTTTACTCGTTTTTGGATGTTCTGTTTCTTCTGAAAAAATTTTGCTATTTGAAGGTAAAGAAGAATTTACTAATTTCACCTGTACATTGCCAGATGAATTTCCTGAAACAAAAGAAGGATGCCACATTGATTTACTTTGCTCTGAAGGAAAAGACGCCTGTAAGAACCCCGAAACAGAGTTCCTTAAAATTGCGCAGTGGGCTGGAACTCAATACTCTGCAGAAGAAGCTGAAAAATGCGAGCAAATAAGCTTAGATTATGCTGAAGCCTGCGAAGTATTTGATCCGGAAGCGTGTACTTCGGCTTGGCAAGGCAAGTCCAGTTGGGAAGAATTAACTGAAGAAGGAAAAGAAGTTTGTGATACTTTAGACAAAGAAGCATGCGATGAAATAAGGGGCGACTATGAGTTATGTGAACCCTATTTGTCTTGGGCGAGCCCAAGCGGACAAGGTACATGTGGGGTGCAATGTCAGGTCTATAATGCTTTAAATGATTTGGAAGATTGCTATCAAGAATCATTACAAAAGAAAATGGATTTATGCCAGAAGCTTTATAGTTTTGGCTATAAACAAGGAGGTGAAGCCAGTACAAAGGAAGAGGTTATTAAGAGCCTTCTAAAAGGTAAAGGTTATGGGCACGGCGCTTATTGGGGTGCATTATCTCTTTGTTTAAGTAATGTTGAAGGTGTAGAAGAAAGTATTTTGGCTTGGGAAGACAACATTAAACGGAAACAACAAAGACTTGACGAAGATTATAAAAATAAATTAGAATATGAGGCATGGATTGCTGCAAACCCGAATGATGCAGAAGGAATTGCAAAACGGCAGAGCTGGTTAGTTGCTTTAGAAAAAGACATTAAAAACGTAAAAGCAGATCTTGCAGACTACCAACAAAAAAAGGAAAACCTTGAAGATAATATATTGGATGAAAGAGTAAATGAAGCTTTAGCTAAAATGTCAACAGAAGAAGATAAATTACATGCTTTAATTCAAGAGGAAATAAGTAATCCTTCAAACCAAGAGATAGATGGTTTCAAAGAAAGAATGGAATCTTTTTGGGAAAAGGTTTCGGCTATCACAAAAGAGATTAACCTTACTTGTGCTTATGGGAAAGGGGACACAATCAAAGAAAAAATGCCAGGACTTGAACAAAAAGTGAAACAGCTTGAAGAAGAGGAATTAGGAGAAACAGTTGAGGTGGTAACTGAAGCTAATGAATGTGGCAATTACTGTTTGCAAACAGCACAGGGCACAATAGGGGACTTTTATGATAGAACCCATGAATTTCGAGATTATTTTGCATTGATGGCTTTCATTAAAGGTCAAGGAGAAATAGTAGGACCGACTAAAGCAGAATGTGAATCAGAATGTGTTTCAAAGAGCCCATTTTCTTTCGGCAAGCTTGAAGGTGAAAACTGTACTTGCCCTTGCAGGGACGGATATGTTGCATCTGAAGGCAGGTGCCTGAAAAAAATTGAGGATGTTCCGGGAAAAGATGATTTAAAGAAAAACAGGTTTAAAAGGGAAAATATAAGCTTAAAGAATCCGCCAGAGCCGCCTCCATTGAATGATAAAACAAAGAAAGCTATAAAGAGCATTCTTGGATTGAATGCTGACGAGTTTGAGCAAGGAATGGGCGAAGGAAAAAAAGCAGCTATTGTGGTAAGTTCGGAAGTGGGCGATTATGAAAGGCTTTGGCTTGGAAGAAAAATAAATTTGATGTTTGCATTTATGAAGCATCTTGGCTATGATGTAACTATTTATGATCGGCATTCTGATGATGTACTATTAGCAGGAATGTTTGACCCAAGTGTTGATGCAGTAGCTTCTTTTTCTCATGGTGCAGAACCAAGTCTTCAAGGCCTTACATTTGACGGTGGTCTGGAAGCAGTATCTGCAGATTATAGGCGAACGCATTATGAGGAAAGTGGGATGTCAAAACAAGATGCAAGAATAAAGGCAAACACTGAAAGCAGTCTTGGTTGGAGTTTTTGTTATAATCATAGTTGCCATGGGGGCGATTCAGGCTACAAAGATCTTGCAAACTTTTCTCTCAGAGAGGGCGGCGTTTATTATGGTGAAGAGGGCATTCTTTGGGCAACAAGCCATCCCAGTCTCTCTTACACAAGACCCTACAGCGAAGGAGACGGTTCTTAACATGTTTAATATAATAAAGTTTTTTGCATTAGCACTGTTGGTTATGATGCTTGCTGGTTGTATTGACCCTGCTATAAATAATGTGGACAACGGCGGAACAATTTCGGATTCCGATTTAGACGATAGTTCGGATTCAGGGGATTTGTCTGCTTATAAGCAGGTTATTGAAAGCGAGCTGAAATCTGCCGGAGTTTCTGTAACTAATGTAGATGTAGAAGAAAATAATATCGAGGTTTCTTACAGCCAACCCATTTCAGATGAGTTTGAGGAAATTTATGCTACTTGGGCTTATATCTTTGGAGTCTGTGTACAGAATGCCCCTGTTGGAGATGCATTAAACAAGGAAGCCCGAATTGTTTCAATTGTCTGCAGTTTTGATGATGGTGAAAAAATGAGGTTAACTGCTAGCTTTGAGGAAATTTTGAATTTTCTGAATGAAGAAACAAGCACTTGGGAGTTTATATACTCTTTGGAAATAGAGCCACTTACACAAGGCCCCCCAATTCCAGAATAGTAAAACAAAATTAGTTCACATTCCTTTTTAGCAAAAGACTTTACCAAAAAGAGTTTGTAAGCGTCAACCTCATCATTGCCTAATACATCATATGGCAATGATTGGTTAAAAGTTTATGGTTTTTGCTTGTCTCTGGTTTCTTCTGCCAATTTGTTCAATTCTCTCAGTGTTTTGCTGGCAAATTTTTCAAACCCTTTGCCTGGCTCTGCTATCATCAGGTGTTCTTCTTCGCCGAGCCTGAATTTTTCTTCAAATTTCTTGTTTTTCAGGTTTTCCCCGTATTTGAGGTATTTTAACATGAACTCGGTTTTTTCAATCGCCATTCTCTTTACTTTTTGTATTGTAACTCCTTCTTTAGCCAGATAGTGCAGGTCAATTATGTCTCTTGCTTTGAATCCTCTTCTTGTCAGCAGGGCCCTTATTTTTTCTGCTGCAATTTCCTTGAGGTCGTAACAGTAGAATGCTGGAGCATTGGTGGCCATTGCAGCATACGTTGGGAAAAGGTAATTGAAGTCCTCATCATGCTTTTCAGCTATTGCTTTTAATTTATGCTTTTTTGGCTTGTGGAATAGTTTGTCAACAAAATTCAGTTGTATTTTTATGAATGTTTTTCTTTCCTCGGTGGTTGGCAGATACCATAGTTTGAATGTGGCGAACCGGTTGCTTCCGCCTAACTGAAGGTAGTGCCTGTCTGATTTTACTGGCTTGAATTCAAGTCCCAGTTCTTTTGCTGTTTTTTCAATTATTTCCATTATTTTGTTGATTTCTTTTGAGAGCATTTTCCTTATCTGCTTTTCTGACTTGCCTTCAAATGTTTTCTGGTTTATCCAAGTAAAATCAAGATCTTCCGAGAAACGGTAGTATCCAAAGTATGCTTTGGTCAGGCAGGTTCCGCCTTTGAACACAAATTTTTCTGAGAAATAGTCTGATTTTGAAAGCTGTGACAGGAGGCCTTGCAGCAAAAGGTCTTTTTCAACTAGCTGGATGCTTTTTATTTGGAGTTTTTCTGCCAGCCAGTTTAATGTTTCCTCTTCAATCATTCCAATTCCTCTAAAACATTTCTTAAGGATTTAGTGTAGTGTTTGGAGTATTTTTTCATTTTGTTTTTGTCTGCTTCATCGGCCCATTCGATTACATAATCCCTTATCGTCTTATTGCTTTCTCCGGCATATTTTCGTATATGGATTATGTCAAGGATTGTTTTTTCCAGGTCTGAATAAGGCGTGTTTTTGGTTTTCTTTATTCCAAATCCAAAGAGTTTCTTGTTTAGTTTCACGAACTTGACTTTTCTTCCCAGAATCTTTATTGGCTTTGCTCGGAATATTTTGTCTGAAACAATGTAATCAATCGTAAAAAACTCGTGAGTAATGTTGTTCAGCTTTATTGCACTCTCCAGCCCAAAATACCAGTTTTTTGCTTTTTTGTATTCCATTGCTTTGGATATTGCTTCGTAAAAGTTTGGGCCGCCTGTTTTGTATCTCCTTTCCTCCAAAGTCGGAATATAGAAGAACCCTCTTACAATTCGCTTTAGGTAGTTGTAGAGGTAAAGGTATTTGATTGCCTTTTTGTATGGCATTCCAAGCTTGGCACACTCTTCTTTTATCTCCTCGCTTGAAATATACCTGTCTTTTCTCAGCAAGAGTTTCCTTACAAAAAGCCCATATTTCATTTATATCACTATTATATTACTGTGATATAACTGTAATATAAATTTATCGGACTGCTAAACCAGTGTTAAGATGTCAAAACCAAGCAAAACAGTTAGCCTAATTATTATTTTCAAATTTTATCAAAGCATCAATGCTGGCCAGCTGCCATGCTTCTGCTTCTTTTTTCAGTTCAGCGAATTGCTTTTTTGTTGGCCTTTTTCGCTTCTTTTTAGACGCCATATTATTTCTTCCTTTTCTGCCAGTAACCAGCCGACTTGTTTAACCTCTTACCTTAGTTTGCTGAATTGCATATGCTTGCTTCTTGGATCCACTCGCGCTCTTCGCAAAGTAGGCATTCTTCTCTGTTATTGTCGAAGCTTTCACAAACCCCGTTTCATTGAGCAGGTGTTATTTCTTCTCCAAACCAAATCATTCCATAGTCTCCCGGGAATCCTACTCCGCCGCCTTCGAACCCTGATATATTCCATTGCTTTATGAAAAGTTGTGTTTGCATTTTGCCTTTTTCTTCGTATCTCTGTTGACCATGGTCTTGGTAAGCGAATGGAGCATCAATGCCAGGGTCGTTAAAGTAAACGTAATTTTCGTCATATCCTGTGACAACCATGTAATGGTTTCCATTATGGCCTACTACTATGGGCAGGATGTCTAAAGAAACCAGTTTTTTCAGCTTTTCCAAGGCCTGGTTTTCATCCTCAAAGAGAACCACCTGTTCTCTTGGATTGGCTAACAGCCGCATGTTGTAAAAGTCAGCGTATTCTTTCACATAGTCTTTTGAGTAGCCAATGTGGACTTTATTCAATACTCCAAATTCTGAAAAGCCCTTAAACATGTCCGGTGGGCCTCCTTGCCCGCTTTTAAGTACACGTCTGAATTCCTGGATTTCTTCCCCCATAAATCCTTCGTGCATCATTAGCATTATAGCGCTTGCACCCCAGCAAAAACCATCTTCGCGGTAATAAGGTGAGTTTTCTATTTGGTATTCTACCGGAACAGCCTTCTCTTCAGCTTCTTCGGTTTTCACACACTTATTTTCTTTGCACTCAAAACCAAGAGGGCATTCTTTTGTTTTAAATACTTCTCCAGCACAGCACTCATAAAGACAGTCATGCTTTTCCATGTCGTTTTCATCAGGGGTTGCTGTTTGTGGTCCCTCTGTTTCACCCATGCCTTCAGTTTCCTTCACTAAGAACGGTTCAAGACAACCACTAAACAAAATCAATGCAAGCATCAAACAAAGCAGTAAACGCAGTTCCATGGTCTTAGATTAATGGAAGAAGTAATATTTAATTGTTCTTTTATAAAGGATTTCTACAGTGCCTTTTTTTAATTTGCTCTCTCTGAAAGCGCGATGAGTGCAGCGGATTGCTCTGAACTGTCTTCTGTTTCTGCGTTTTGCACTATTAAAATTCCTGACGCCAATACCGGGGAAACAGATTCAAATTCGCCTGTCCATATAGTTTCTCCCGAATCCTTGTTAAGGCAATAAAATTCTCCTGCGTTAGAGCCAAAGCACACTTTTTTATCCGCAACCACCGCTGAAGAATCGGTTCCACTTCCTTCAAACCCCTTTTGCCAGATTATGTTGCCGTTTTCTTGGTCAAGGGCAAAAAATTTTCCTTCCCAGGTTCCAACAAAAACCTTTCCATAGCCCAGAGCAGCAGAAGCCGAAACTCCAGGCATCATTCCGCTCGAAGCAATCTTTTTCTTCCAAACAAGGTTTCCATTCCTTGAATTCACCGCATAAAAGTAACCGTTTTCCGAGCCAAAGTAAACCACGCCATTCAAAACAGCAGGAGCTGCATGAACCAAGTTGAGTTTGTTTTGGATTACATCAATTTCAAATCTCCACTCAACTGTTCCATTCTCAGGGTTTAAGGCATAAAGATAACTCGGATTATACCTTGCACCATCGTTTTCTGTCCCAATGAACAAAAAGTTTCCGTCAAAAGCAGGGGAGGAATGGATTACTTCTGCTCCGCTCAATCGCTTTTTCCAAATCAATTCTCCTGACTCTGCTGAAACCGCATAAACTCTTCCAGAGTCATCCCCAACAAAAACTTTTTTGTCAACACAAAGCGGGAGGGAATACGAAATTCCTTTCTCTGTCTCAAACTCCCACAAAAGGCTTCCTGTTTCTTTGTTTAAAGCATAGAGCAGCCCTTCCTCAATTTTGATTCTGCTTGCTTCTCGCCCTGAGCCAGTGGGTTCTTTGTTTGAAGTTACAAAAACACTTTCTTCTCCTGCGCAAATTCCTCTTGGATAAAAACCGTTACGGTTCTCTGAATAAATCCATTTTTCTTCTCCACTTTCAAGCCCAACAGCAAAAACCTTTTCGCTTGCAAAAAAAACTGTTTTTTCAGAAACCACTGGCCAAACACTATCAAAATTCAGCATTCCAAAATGCCAGATTTCCTTTGCTTCGGGGGGAAGGTTTGAATCTGAAAACCCCGTGCGTGCATTGTTTCCTTGAAAAGTTGGCCAGTCAGTTTCAAATTCTGCGGGTGACAATTCTTGTTGCTGTTTTTCTTCTTTTGCATCCTCTTCAGTCCTAACATAAGGACCTTTGTTTTCATCTGTTCCAATGTTTTCATCAGCAAAGCAATCTATGGGGCAGTTATGCGGGCTCTCAATCAGGTTGTCGCAGAAGCCGTTCCCACATTCTGAAGTGCAGTAACCGGCAATGCCTGTTTCTCCTGGGCTTTTTGGCTGAATCAAGAAAAGCCCTTCACAGCATTCCAAGGTTTCGCCAGAACGAACTTCGGCACTTTGACCAAGGCACTCAGTCTGGGATTCGCATTCAAAAACACAGTTGCAGTCAGGGCATTCTCCGCTTATTTCCCAATGCCCAGCGCACGCTACATGCGATTCCTTCATACAATATTCTTCACAACTGGTTTCCGAAAGAGGCGATTGCACGCAACCGGCTAAAGCTATTATCGACAAAACACACAAAATCCCCGAATTCATCACAAAAATAAGCATTAAAACTATTTAATACTGCCCTTGCGCCTGCATCCTTGCGACTTTTTTTATCGCCGAGGAATCGAGAAACTAACTTGACCAGCTCTTGCACTTGCCCCAACCCGGCAATGTTTAATTTAAATGAACGCAATTCTTTGGCGTTCATAATAACCTCTGAATTAAATAGTTTTAAAGAAAATTACTTTTTTCTCTTTGACCCGAAACCAATGCCCCTTTTATTATCTACTACTATAATCGCCATACGACACCATAGTAGCTGACCTCATCATTGCCTATTGTAATGTATAGGGATTATTCCTTAAAAGTATTGCCGATACCAGCGCTCGTATTCTTTGTGGTTTCCGACAAAGTAGAACCTTGCTTCCTTGTTTTCTTCAAATACTCGGTAAACCATTCTGTTCTGGCCGATTTCGTCAACAAAGAATCTTGCGCCTTTTTTGAGGTGCCTCTTTTGCGGGAACTCAAGGATTTTCTTTATTTTTTTGGCAACGCGTTCTTTGATTGTGTTGTCAAGTTTGGCGAAGTAATCCGGCCATTTCTCATCGAAAGTTGCTTTGTAAATGCCAATCACTTCACATGCTTTGAGTATTCCCCAAGGGCTTCATCTGCGTTGAGCAGCTTTCTTTTACCTGCTTTGATGTCTTGGTCTATTCTGTCAAGCTTTTTGTTGACAAGCTCTGCCTCGCTTAAATGGTGCTGGCTAAAGTCAACAATAGCCATTCTTACTGCCTCTGACTGGGAGTTGGCGTAGCCTTCCTCAACCATGTTTTCAACAATTTCCTTGGTTCTGCCTCTCAAAATAACGTTCATAAAATCACCTATAAGTATAGTAGCTTAAATGATTTAAATATGTATCGTTTATGCTTCAAAATGAATCATAGTATTATTGCTTGGAGTTATCACAAAAACCAAAACAGTCTGATAACCCAGTGATAACTCGTGTTTAAAATATTGCTCATTATAATGCGCAATAATGTGCCATATTCCTCATTGCGAAAAGCAATATTCGTACTATTACAATAGGGCCAAAACAGGCATTTTAACCCTATTATGGCCGTATAAAACGGTTATCCTAAAAACAGACATAGCCTAAGAATTCAGTGATAACTACTTCTTCCTTTTCTGCCAGTAACCAGCCTGCTTGCTGGTGGCATAGATCTATCCTGTGTGGTTCTAATGCTTAATTTTAACATTCTCACAGCCATTTTTTGATTTCGTCTTTTGTTGGGATTCTGCCACTGCAAACAATTTTGTCGCCAATGTCTAATGCAGGCGTAGCCATTATTCCTGCTTCAATTATTTTGCTTATGTCCGTCACTTTTTCTATTTCCGCTTTTTTGCCTGTTTCTTCCAGAGCCTTTTTTACGTTTGCTTCCACTTGTTTGCATTTTGGACAGCCTGAGCCTAAAACCTTGATTTTCATTTCAATACCTCCGTTTTTGATTAAATCCAAATAATTCCTGTGTAGTATATTCCGATTATGATAAATGTTAGTGAAACTGCTGTTCGCATGATTTTCTCAAACAACTGCAGCTTGTTTAATGTCGCCCCTATTCTTGAAACGCCATAGACAAGGACAAAGGAAAAGATTATTACCGGCAGGCCTGTAGCCAGTGCAAAAACAGAGGGAATTGCAATTGCGTCTCCTGCCTGCAGTGCCAAAGGAATCAACATTCCAAAGAACAGGACTGCGCTGAATGGGCAGAAAGCCAGCGCAAAAACAACGCCAAGCAAAAAACAGCCCAGGTAACCTTTTTCTGAAAGGGCTTGCTCTATTTTTTCCAGCCTTGAATTCCCTTTAAAAAAATTGAGTTTGGGTGCTATCAAAAGCAAGACGCCTATTGCAATCAAAAACGGGCCAATGAATTGTTCTCCGTATTTTTGAAGGAAAAAAGAAACAGCCTGAGTGTTTATTCCAACATACACGATTAATGAAGCCAGAAAAACATATGCTGCCATTCTTCCCAATGTGTATAGCAGGCCAACAATTATTGTTGTTTTCTTCTCTATTTTTTTTGACATGTATGCTATTGCGGTTATGTTGGTTGCAAGCGGGCAGGGGCTTATTGCAGTCATCAAGCCAATGAAAAAAGCGGCAATTAACGGGATGTTGCTTGTTCCCATTGCTTCCATGAAAGCCATTAAATCCATTTTATTCGCCTTTCAGTTTTTGTTCAATAATTCCTTTCAAATAATTCATGTATTCCTGCTTGTTTCCAATCTTGTACCAAACGTTAATGTTTTGCTCTTTGCTGAATTTTCCGCCTGAAGCGTATGTTCCTATCCATAGCGACGAGCCGGTTGCCCCGTATTTTTGCACGGCTTCCTGGTTTTCAGGCAATTCGCCATTTATGTGCATAAAAACAACCCGGCCTGACTCTAATTCATCTGAAAAGAAAGTGTTCACTGTTTCCTCGGCATAATCTCCGACAGTAATGCAGGAATAGCATTGGTGTGTTCCATGAAAATGAATGACCTCCACTTTTTCAATTTCGCTAGAAACAACTATGCCCGCAGAATTGTTTTCATTGCCCTGCTCGCCTTGCTGCCCCAATGCTGTGCTGCCTGCATTTTGTGGCGAGTTGTTGGCATTGCTTTGAAGGCAACCCGAAAAAAGCACTGAAATTGCCAGCAAGGACAATATTAAGAACACTTGTTTTCTGGTGTTTTCCTGTTTCATTTGCTTTCTCCCCGATTATTTTTTTGGGCAACCAGTTTTAAGCTTTCAACAGGAAGCCCCTTGTACTGCCTGCCGCTGATATTCTTGTCTCCCGAGATTATCGTAACTTCAAAGCCTTGTGCCTTGATTAGTTGAATGTACTGGCCTTTGAGCATTGCGCCCCCAACACAGCCCGCAATAAGCTCTTTGTCATTTTTTTGCGTTTCGGCCAGTTCCTTCAGGAGAACAATATCCGACACAAATAATCTGCCGCCCTTTCTTAGAACACGGTGTGCTTCTTTGAATGCTTTTGGTTTGTCAGGGCTAAGGTTGATTACGCAATTGCTGATTATGACATCAACAGAATTATCTTCAACAGGAAGGCTCTCTATTTCACCAAGCCTGAATTCCACATTCTTGTAGCCATATCTTTCGGCATTTTCTTTTGCAAGCTGCACCATTTTGGGCGTCATGTCCACACCTATTACTTTTCCGCTTTCGCCTGTTTTTTTTGCTGCAAGAAAGCAGTCGAATCCAGCACCTGAACCGAGGTCAAGGACAGTTTCCCCTCTCTTTATTTCGCCAAGTGAAGTGGGGCTTCCGCAGCCAAGCCCGAGGTTTGCTTTTGGCACTGCCGCAATCTCCTGTTTGGAATAGCCTATTGCTCCTGCTATTTCTTCCGAACCGACCTGGCTGCAATTGCATGAGCATCCGCAACCCTGCAGTTTCTTTGATTCAGCTATTTTTCCATAGCTTTCTTTCACGATTTCCTTAATGCTGCTTTTTTTAATGCCTGCACTCATTCGCATTCGCCTCCGCAAGTGCATCCTGATTGAAAATCTTTTCTCTTTGCCAGCTTTTGCAAATACTCTTTCGGCTGGTGGCCTATGGCTCCTTGCATGCACACTGTTTCGCAGCCAGTGCATCCAACCACGCAGTTTTTTGGCGCAACGACTTTTGGTTTTCCGTTTTCTTCCGCAAAAACCTCGTGGCCGCATTTTTTCACGCACGCCATGCACCCGGTGCATTTCTCAAAGTCAATTGTTGGAAACCAGTCAATCTGCTCTCTCGGAATTCCAAACCACTCATTTTCTGCCATTCTTATATCGCCCCAAAAACCATTCCTGCAATAGACGAGTAAACAACGACTATCGCAATGTATGCCAGTGTTTTTTTGTTTCCGAGAACCTGCCTTATTACAAGCATTGCCGGCAAACTCAAAGAAGGCCCTGCCAGAAGCAGTGAAAGCGCCGGCCCTTGATTCATTCCCTTTGCTATCAGCGCCTGCATTATCGGCACTTCAGTCAAAGTTGAAAAATACATTAATGCTCCAAAAACTGATGCCAAAAGATTTGCCTGGATTGTGTTTGAGCCAACCCACTGAACTATCAGCTCTTCAGGAATCAATGGCATTATGAATCCTACAACAAAAACGCCGATGAACAGGTATGGTATGAGTAGTTTGCTTATGCTCCATGTTTCTGAAAGCCACTTGTTTCTGGTTTCCTTGCTGAATTTTAGCAGTGCAATTAAAGCAGTTACTGCAGCAAAAGCAATCATTAAAGCCCATTTTAGCACAAAATCGATTTGCAGGCCGTTCACTATGAGGATTCCGACCATTGAGGCAAAAAACAAGCCCATAAAAGTTTTTGAAATTTTTTGCTCAGTTTCCTCTTCTACTGCGATTTCCTGTTTTGCGCTTTTTTCCCTGAAAATAAAAGCCATTGTCAGCCCGACCAAAAGGGCCAAGAAAACCGCGGCAACTGCCCTTGCCAAACCAATTTTAAAGCCTAAAACGCTTGCTGTGAGGAATATTGCTGCAACATTGATTGCAGGCCCTGAGTAAAGAAATGCTGTTGCCGGGCCCAAGCCTGCCCCGCGCTTGTAGATTCCTGCAAATAATGGGAGGATTGTGCAGCTGCAGACAGCAAGAACTGCTCCTGAAACAGAGGCAATCGGGTAAGAAATGTAGGGCTTTGCTTTCCCGCCCAAGTATTTCAGCACTGCCTGTTTTTTCACGAATACTGCGATTGCTCCTGCAATGAAGAATGCAGGAACAAGGCAGGTGAGAATGTGCTGTGTCGCGTACTCGTGCAGCAGCAAAAAACCGCTTAGCAAAGCATTGTCCAACCATTCACTGCCTGCTGGCATGAAGTAGAATGCTAGGAACAGGGCAACAATTATTATGAACGCGTTTTTTTCTTTCAATCAAATCACTGCTCTTTTTTCAGTACTCCATTTCTTGTTTCCTTGTTTCCAGTTCCTGGCGGGATTTTTGGAGAACCTGGAATTTTTTAACTATGTTCTGGGCTTTTTGCCGTGTCGTCTCTCCCGGCTTAACAAATTTTATTGCCTCGGCCGGGCAGAGGTTTGCGCAGGTCTGGCAGCCAACCATGCAATTGTTTGGGTTAACTGCTTTTGATTTTTTATTCTTGTAATCAAATTTATACACGCTTCTGCCGCAGGTAGTAACACATAAACCACAGCTAATGCATTTGCTTTCATCAATTGCCGGAAACCATTCTATCTTATTTCGTTCAATCCCATGCCATTCAGAAAATTTTTTGCCATCCATTTATCCAGCCCCCTTTTTTCAGTTAATGCTTTTCCGGCCCTTCTTTTCCTACCTGCATGTTTTCCACAACGCGGCTTTTTCATATCCAAGTGCCTTGAATAGGTCGCAAACAACCGGGTTCTTAATTTTATAAAAAATTTTCTTGCCCTGCCTTCTTGATTCAATCAGGCCTGCTTTCTCAAGCTTGCTTAACTGTGTTGAAACAGTTGACTGCGTTCTTTTAACTTTTGGGAAAATTTCGCATACGCATTTTTCACCGTCCAAAAGCAGTTCAAGTATTTTCAGCCTTGTTTCATCGGCAAGGGCTTTCAGTATTGCGATGCGCTTTCCACTCATAAAACATATTGATGTGCATCAATATTTAAATAGTTTTCTGTTTAAGGCCATGTTAACTTATTGGGGGCAATTTCTGTTTTATCTGGACTATATTTCTGAGAACTTAAAGTAGGTTTGCAAGTTTCTTTATGTCTTTATTTGCCACATGAGTGTAAATCTGTGTAGTTTTCAAATCCTTGTGCCCCAACAGTTGTTGGATATATCTTATGTCGGCACCAGCCTCTAACAGATGCGTAGCAAAACTATGCCTTAATGTGTGAGGCGTCACATTCTTTTTGATCCCTGCTTTTTTAGAAGCAGATTTTATAATTTGCTGTATAGTTCTTTTGTTGTATTTTCCATTTCTTTGAGAGCTAAATATTGGGCCTGCCTCTTTCACACCAAACACTTTCAAGGTTTCTATTAATCTTTTGTGAAGAAATATGGTTCTTTCTTTATCCCCCTTCGCTGTCTTGAGATGAATAATTTCTCTGTCAAAATCAATATCTGTCCATTTGAGGTTTCTTACTTCGTCTAATCTCAATCCCGCATAATAGAGAAACATGATGACAAGCTTGTGCTTCAAATTATTTGCGGAATCTATCATCTTAATTACTTCCTCTTTACTCAAGACTAAAGGTAATTTTAGGGATTTTCTGGCAAGTGGCACTTTTTCCTCAAACTTGGCATTTAAAACATTTTCATGGAAGAATTTCAAGGCAAAGTAAGCAGACCTCATTGTTGATTTGCTTTTGGTTGTATATGATAAAAGAAACTCTCTTGGTGTCTTGCCTGAAGCAAGAAACTCTTTTATTGTGGGGGTGTAAGATTTGCCTGTTTGATAAGAATATCTTCTGAGTTTTATCTCTTCAATAAGCTTTCCGATTAACCTATGCCTTTCTTCGGGAGAACCTATTTTATCTTCGTTTGCCATATGACTCATTAGCAAGATTTACTTTATAAAATCTCGCTTTTTGTCCTAAATAAGCTATAAAGCGAATATTTATCTCGGTTAATAGTTGTTATGTGCAATTCGGAAAAGACTTGAAAGAAGCCCCATTTTCTAAAAAAAGTTAAATACTATTCCTTTTCTTTAATTATACTATGAAGATCAAAGTTTATACTCTAAACGCTTTTGCTAAAACAAAAGAGGGAGGCAATCCCGCAGGTGTAGTTTTAGATACGGATTCTTTATCAGATGAAGTCATGCAAAAAATTGCTCAAAAAATGGGCTTATCAGAAACTGCTTTTGTTCAAAAATCGGATAAAGCAAATTATAAAGTTAGATTCTTTACTCCAAACGGCGAAGTTGATTTATGTGGTCATGCAACAATTGCCACATTTTATTTAATGGCAAAAAAGAATCTTTTGAAATCTGGAATTTATACTCAAGAAACAAAAGCAGGAATGTTGAATCTTGAAGTTCAAGATGATAACACTATTTTTATGAATCAAAATCCACCGCAATTTTTTGATGAAATTGATAAAAAAGAGATTGCAGAATCCTTGAATATTTCAGAAGAAATACTCTCTGATGATTTGCCTGTTCAAATAGTTTCTACTGGTTTAAGAGATATTTTCATTCCGATCAAATCTCTTAAAGATTTGCATAATATTAAACCAAATTTTGAAGAAGTTTCTAAAATCAGTAAAAAATATGATGTAATTGGTTATCATTTATTTACTTTAGAAACAAAATTTGGTTCTACTGCATATTGTAGAAATCTTGCTCCTTTGTATGATATCCCTGAAGAATCTGCTACTGGAACTTCAAGCGGAGCTTTAAGTTGTTATCTCTTCAAATATGGCAAGATTTCAAAACAAGATGCAAGTCATTTAGTCTTTGAACAGGGATACTCTATGAAAAAACCTTCTGAAATATTTGTCAATCTAAAACTACAGGATGATAAAATAGTGGAAGTCAAAGTCGGCGGAATTGCCTCCAATATACAAGAAAAGGAATTATCTGTGTAAACGAAAATGGGGGTCTTGATG
>CAZMUN010000022.1:0-19677 GCA_964569815.1 uncultured archaeon | reverse complement strand
TTTTGTTCGAGTGCCCTGAGGGAACACAAAGGCAGATGATGAAATCAGGCGTTTCTTACATGAAAGTGCACTCCATTTTTTTAAGCCATTTCCACGCAGACCATGTTCTGGGCCTGCCTGGCCTTATTGCAACAATGGCCATGCATGAAAGGGACACGCCCTTAAACGTTTTCGGGCCAAAGGGAGTGAAAAAGGAAATAGAGAAAGTAATGGACCTCGCTTTGATGAAAAAGAATTTTGAAATACGGGTAAGGGAAGCCGGCAAGGGCCTTGTTTTTGAAACAGAAAAGTCAAGAGTTGAAGCTTTTCCCTTGAAGCATGGCGTGAAATGCCTGGGTTACGTGTTTAAGGAAAAAGACAAAGAGGGAACTTTTCAAAGGGAAAAAGCCCTAAAGCTGGGAATTCCGGAAGGGCCCTTGTGGAACAGGCTGCAGAAAGGCGAAAAGGTAAAGGTTGGAAAAAAAACCTTTAAGCCAGAGCAGGTAATGGATTATGGAAAGGGAAGGAAAGGAAAAAAGGTTTCAATCGTTATGGATACTCTGCCCTCTGATTCATACTTTGACGCAATACAGGAATCAGATGTACTGGTGCATGAAGCAGCCTTTTTGGAAAAACATATCACAAGGGCAAAGGAAACAAAACACAGCACAGCAAAGCAGGCTGCATGGGTTGCCTCGCAAACCAATGCAAAAAAGCTTGTGCTAGTGCACATATCGCCGCGTTATAAGAAGAACTCGGATGTGGAAAACGAGGCCAGGCAGGAATTTGGCAACGTGGTTGTTCCAAAGGACTTGGAAGAGGAAGAGGTCTGAAAAATGAAAGCAGTTGTTTTGGCTTCCGGCTTGGGAAAAAGAATGCGGCCGTTGACAAACGACAGGCCAAAGGCATTGGTTGAGTTGAAGGGAAAGCCATTGCTTGAGCATGTCTTGGAAAGCCTGGAGAAGGCAGGCGTTACAGAAGCTGTTTTGGTAATTGGCTATTTTGGCGATTTGGTAAAAAAAAGGTTTGGAAAAAAGTTTGGAAAAATAAAGCTAAAGTATGCGCAGCAGCGCATTCCAATGGGAACAGCGCACGCTGTTTTGCAGGCCAGGGGAAAAGCCAGGGGCAGGTTTTTGGTTGCATATGGCGATGTCATTGTAAACCCTGGTTTGTGGAAAAGGCTTTGGGAAAAAAAAGGGTTTGATGCAGTTGTGGCTTTAAGGCCTGAAAAAAGGCCTGAAAGGTTTGGCGTGGCAATAGTAAAAGGAAAAAAGCTGGTTCAGGTCGTTGAAAAGCCGAAAAAAAGGCTTGAAAGCAATCTTGTCAATTCAGGTGCCTATGTTTTCAGCCAAAAGCTTTTCTCTGAATTGAAGGGCATTAAAATGAGTTCAAGGGGCGAATTCGAGTTAACTGATGCGGTAAACGCTTTGGCTTCAAAGGGAAAGGCAGGCTTTGTTTTGTACAAGGGAAAATGCCTTGATATCGGCACATTGGGAGAGCTTGAAAAGGCTGAAAAAAGCCAAGCTTAGCATATTTTGAAAAACCTGTTTTTTTTTTGGCATGCGCTGGAATGCCCCCAAAATGGCTTATTGGAAAGCTGAAGCGAAAGAGGAGCCCAAAGGCAGGGCCGGCAAAAATGGGAGGCTCGCCCGACGTAGGCCAGGCTGGGGCAAGAAGAGTCACGCCAAGAAAAAGGGGGGGAAGCAAAGGCGGAAGCCCCCCAGCTTTAAGGAAAGGTTAATTAACAACTTCGTTGCTAGATTTTTTTAATGAAGTTCATTCAAGGATTTTTTGCACTATTGGCCATTTCCCTGGGAATGATTTTTGCGGCCTTAAGCATTGTAATGCACTGGTTTTTGGAAACGGCAATGATTGTTGGCGGGGCAGTGATTCTCGCACTGGATGCCTTTGCCCTAATTGTATGGTTTGTGAACTGGAAGTATTACCCTGAAAAGAACTGATTTTTTTTTTCCGCATCCACTGGATTCGCACAAACTGGGTTCATGCAAGCCGAATGCTCGGCTACTTGAAGCAGAATTTTTGGCCGGGTTCCAAAACGACCGGCTTTGTTTTGAGTATGCTTTTGTCTATTTTTTGCGCGAATTCCCTTGGATCCTGCTGAATCATTTTGAAGGTGTCAAAGTGCATTGGAATGGCATATTTTGGCTTCATTGTTTTCACTGCACGGATTGCATCAACGCAGTCCATTGTATAGGTTCCTCCAATTGGAAGCAGGGCAACATCTGGCTTTATTTGGGAAAAAGAGTCAAGCAGGTCTGTGTCACCGCTGTGGAAAACGCTTTTTCCGCCAGCGCTTACAAGAAAGCCCAGGGGGTAAAACGCCTGGGGGTGGTGCGCTGGCAGGGCCTTTATCCTTATTCCGCGCAAGTCAACGGTCTCATGCATTTTTATGGGATGCATAAACCTCTTGTTGAGGTTAAGCTCCTGCAGAATTGACTGCGATGCCACAACACAGCTGTTATCCCTTGAAGCAATGTTTTCAATGAACTCTTTTTCAAAGTGGTCAAAGTGCTCGTGTGTTATAAGAATAAGGGAAATGTCTTTCAGGTCAGCCTTTTTTGCAGCACAGTTTACAAGCCTGCGGAAGGCTGGGTCCTTGTGCTCGCGTGACAAAAAAGGGTCGATTAGGATGTTTGCATTAGAAAAAGCCAGCTTAAAAAAGCTGTGGCCAAAGTATTGTATTGAAACCATTAGAGAACTCCCCTAAAAAATAGGGGTAAATAGGGGTTTTAAACCAATTGCATGCGATTAGGAAAAAATAATAAAGTGGAAAAGGGCTAATATAATAGGTTTTTTTATGGAATTAAGGAAAACTTTTATTCTAGCGTCACTGTTTTTTCTGCTGCAGGCAGCTTACGCCCAGTTTTACATCCTAGACAGTCAAGCCATAGAAATAAGTGTTGATTCTGTTGGAAATGCAACGATTGAGGAAAAATATTTCTTCATTTTTCAGAACGAGGAACAGCTCTCTGAATTCAGAGAAAAGGTTTCGGAAATAGGGGTCAGCCTTGATGGCTGGCGTGAATATGATAGAAGGATATACCCTCACATAGGCCGAGAGAATGAAATAACGGTTAACGGTATTTCTTTTATTGAAAGCGCTGAAACGCCGGAATACCTTGAACTCAGTTACAGCCTGCAGACCCCTATAATGGAAAAAGAGAGCGAGACAAGCAGGATAATAGACTACAGCTTGGGTGCAAAGCATTTTGCCGAGTTCGTTGACGGCGGCCTTTGGGTTATTCCGGCAGGAACCTCGATTACAGTAAAGCTGCCAAGAGGCGTTGAAATAGAGGAGCCTGTAAGGCCTGATGCATTGGTGCAGGAAAATGCAGTGATATGGAACGGCTACGTTTTTGGAAACGAGTTAAACCTCGACTACCGTTTTTTCAAGCAGATTGCTTCCTTTGACCTAAACCAGATTGTTTTAGGGATAGTTTCAAGCGACATATTCTGGGCAATGGCCCTGGCAGTGGCTTTGTTGTTTCTGGTTGTTGTTGCAAAAAGGAAAACCCTTTCCCAGAAGGTGGAAAACTACCTTATAGAGCACTCGGACTTGGGCGGCGTCGAAGAAGAAGAATAGCTATTCAGCAATTGCCCCAAGCATAATGAACACCGCGACAAGAAAGCCAGGCCATGTGAAAAGCCCTGAAACAACATACTCAAGGCCCAAAACCATTGCAAAGAGGAAAATAAGGCAAAGGGAAGCAATCGCGTAAAGCACTGAATCAAAAACCGTTTTCAGAAAACCCATTTTTTTACGCCCCTGGAAGCCTGAAGAAAAATGTGTGAATGAAGGTAACAAAAAAGAACAGGAAAACTATGATTTTGAGCTGGTGTTTTTCCAAGGCAGTGTCTTTTAGAAAAATTTCAAGCACGAAATTTACAGGAATAAAAACAAGCAATGGAACAAAAACAAGCCCCTGCATTTGTTCAAGTTCTACTGCAGCGTAAAGCAAAAGAACCAGGAAAACGAAGTTTTTGAAGCCGTGCTTGCCATTGCTTGCAATCACAACATATGCAAGAAGGATAAAAGCCCAGTGAAGGTTGTTCAAAATAAGCTCCGATATCCAGACCAGGTCAAAGGCCAAAGCACGTGAAAGGAATTCCAGCAGCATTTTTGGTCACGAGTAAGTCAAAAAGTTTACCTCAATTATTCCAATTGCAAGAAGCAGGCCAAAGCCCGCCACGGACATGAAGCTGTCTGCAAAAATCGGCAGCCCCGCTGTTGACATAAAACTGGCAAAAATGAAAATGAAAAGCGCTCCAAAAAAGCCGTAAAAAGATTTCTTAATCCAGTGCATTTTTTCACCTTAAAGCAAAATTGTATATTATGAGAATTGAAAGAAACTGGGCCTCGCTGACAATAACCAAGTTGTTTTTCAAAACAGGGATATCATTTGCAAAGGTAAGAACGGCAATTTTTGTGATGTAGTACAAGGCAAGGAAGCCTCCAACAAAAAGAAGCCATCCGCTAAGCAATTCAAAATCAACCCAGTACCAGGCCATAAGGCAGACCAAAAAAGTGGCCACAGCCGTTTTTTTGACCTTTGGGCCAAAAAAGAAAAAACACAGGGCAGTTAAAAGGAAAAGGTAGTGCAGGTTGTTGCAAAAAACCCACACAAACCAGTCAAGGTCCAGGGTAATGACTGCTTTAAGGAATTCGAAAAACATGGTTTCAGATAAAATTAGTCAAAAAAAAAGCATATAAACATAACTATAAGCGGTTAATTAGTTAATTTGGTTCTTTTTTTTTATTTGAAAGACTTTTCCCCGGAAATGCGGCCCCTTATTACAGGCTCAAAAGGAACTTGGAAAAGCGAGCAAAAATTTTGGATGCTGTAGTCATCTGTTATCAGCATGAATCGCTTCCCTTGGTTTTTCAAGTCAAGGCCCAAAGCCAAAATCGAAAGGTCTGTTTTGCTCAGCTTTGTAAAACCCTTTTCCCCGACCCTTTTTTTGGCCAGCTCAAGGCTTTTTGGGCCAGGTTCAAGGATTTTCAAAAGGCCTTGGTGCAAAGCGTTTTCAGCCAAATGCCTGCTTCTCAAGTCCCTGAATTCCGCTATAGCCAAGGGCGTTGTAACATATTTTTGCCCTGGCTTGAACTCAAAGCCGAAGTCGTTCAAAACAGCCGAGCTGTCAAGCAGGTATAGCATTATGAATGCAATGCGGTTATATGTATTAAAAGGCTTTTTTATTACTCATATTGCAGTGGTTTAATGGATTTGGAACAGAAAGCCAAAAGCCTCAGCAAAATAGAGGCCAAGGCCCTAAAAGCCCTTGACAGAGAACGATTTAAGGGACTTGAAGAAATCGGAGCAAAAGCAGGGCTGCCTGTTGACAGCGTAAGGCGCGCTCTACAATGGCTTAAAGAAAAATCACTAATCGAATTAAAGGAAGAAAGCTCTGAAGAAAACGCTTTAACCGCAATCGGAAAAAGCAGTTTGAGAAAAGGCCTGCCTGAAAGGCTCTTCATAGAGGCCTTGAAAGCCCTCGGGGGAAAAGCCAGCCTGGAAGAAGTGTTCAAAAAAAGCCAGCTCAACAGGCCTGAATTCAACGTTGCAATGGGCCTGGCCAAACGAAACGCATGGATAAGCATTCTCCCAGAAGAAGAAACAACGCTCGAGTTCACAGGCCTTGAAAAAAACTTTTTGGACGGAAAGTACGAGCTTGAAATGGTTTTGAAAAAAATCCAGGAAAAGCAGGCCCTTGAACCAGGAGACAAAAAAGAGCTCAAAGAAGCAATGAAACGCGGCCTTGCGGAAAAACAGCTAAGGGCAGAAAAAAAGGCAAGGCTTTCAGGACAAGGCCAGAAATCCCTGGCAATAGCGGAAAAAACAGGGACAAGGTCTTACAACATCCACGGGCCGGTTCCCAAAATATTCATTGGAAAAAGACAGCCCTATATCCAGTTCCTGGAACAGCTTCGCGCAAAACTTGTAAACCTTGGCTTCAAAGAAATGAAAGAAAGGCTCATCGTGCAGGAATTCTACAACTTTGACGTGCTGTTCCAGCCCCAAAACCACCCTGCAAGAAGCTGGACCGACACCTACCAATTGAAGCAGCCCAAGTTCGGAAAGCTGCCTGCCAAAAAAGTCGTGGAAAAAGTGAAATCAGCACACGAAACAGGGGGCGGAACAGGAAGCAAAGGCTGGCAATACAAGTGGTCTGAAAAGATTGCAAGCAAGCTCATGCCCATTGCACACGGCACAACAGCGGATGCAAGACAGCTTGTGGAAGGCGTTGAGATACCTGGAAAATACTTTGTAATAAACAGGTGCTACAGACCCGACGTTGTAGACGCTTCGCATTTGGTTGAATTCAACCAGCTTGACGGATTCATCGTGGGCAAGGAAATGAATTTCAGGCACTTGCTTGGAATCCTTAAAGAAATTGCAATAGAAGTGGGTGGGGCAGAGGAAGTCAAGTTTTACCCAGACTATTACCCCTTCACAGAGCCCTCAGTTCAGCTGTCAGCAAAACACCCAAAGCTTGGCTGGATAGAGCTTGCAGGCGCCGGCGTCTTCAGGCCGGAAATGGTTCAACCTCTAGGCGTTAATGCAAGGGCGATTGCATGGGGCCTGGGAATTGACAGGCTTGCAATGTTCAAGCTTGGAATAAAAGACATCCGATACCTGTTTGCCCGAGACCTGGAATGGCTTAGAAACTCAAAGATGGTGAACGCCGATGCCTAACGTAACCGTAAACCTGAAAGACATGCAAAAGCTTGTGGGAAAAAAGCTTTCTTTGGAAGAATTCAAGGACGCAGTGCTTTTTGCAAAAGGAGAAGTTGATGCAGTTGAAGGCCCTGAAATAACAGTGGACATGAAGGACACAAACAGGCCAGACCTGCTTTCAGCAGAAGGCCTTGCCCGCGAAATCAGGAGCAGGCTAACCAAAGACAAGGGCGTTCCAAAATACAGGTTGAAAAAAGGCAGCGTTTCCCTGATTGTCGACAAAAGCGTTTCCGGCATAAGGCCAAAGATAGCCGCCGCGATAGTGAAAAAAGTAAAGGTAACGGAAGAGTTTTTAGTGCAGATGATTCAGCTGCAGGAAAAAGTCTGCATGACGTTCGGCAGAAAAAGAAAAGAGGCAGCAATAGGCATATACGACTGGAGCAAGTTAAAACAGCCAATGCATTACACAAGCTACAGGCCCAGCGACAAAAAGTTTATTCCACTGGAACACAAGGCTGAGATGGACCTTGAAGAAATCCTCTCAGAGCATCCAAAAGGAAAAGAGTACGCGCACCTGCTTGAAGGGCAAAAGCGCTACCCGATTTTTGAAGACAGCCGCGGCGTGGTTGCCTCAATGCCGCCAATAATAAACTCCCAGCTTACAGGAAAAGTTGACGAAAAAACCAGCGAAGTCCTGGTTGAGGTAACAGGCTACAGCCAGGAAACAGTGAACACCGCTTTGAATGTAATGGTTTCGGCTTTAGCAGAACGCGGATTTGAAGTTTACAGCGTTAAGGTGAAATACCCCAAAAAAACGATTACCACGCCAAATTTTGAGCCAAAAAAGGTTTCCGTAAAATTGCAGGAAGTGCTTGAATTCATTGGCCTTGACCTGAAAAAAAAGCAGGTAATAGGCTTGCTTGAAAACGCCAGGTACGACGTTAAGGCCAAAGCCAACACCCTGGAATGCCTATACCCGGCATACAGGCAAGACATACTGCACCCAGTGGACGTAATAGAGGACGCCATAATCTCATACGGCTACAACCAAATAGAGCCAGAACCAATAAAGCTCCCTGTTTTCGGAGAGGAAAGGCCTGAGACCAAAAAAAAGGCCCTGGTCAGGGAAATCTGTGTAGGGCTAGGGCTTCAGGAAATTCTTACCTACACAATGACCTCCAAAAAAAAGCAGGCTGGAATAATAGGCCTTGACCCAGAAAAAGAAGAATTCGTTGAACTGGCAAACCCGCTCAGCGAAAACTACACTGTTTTCAGAAAAAAGCTTTTCCCAGAACTGTTGGAGTTTTTGGGCGCGAACAAGCATGTCGCATACCCGCAAAAAATATTCGAAATAGGAAAAACCCTGGAACTGAACCCAAAAAGCGAAACAAAAGCCGAGGAAAAAGACACGCTGTGCATTGCATTGTGCGGAAAGGGCGCGGAATTCACAGTAATAAAAGGCGTCCTTGAAGCGGTTACAGACAACCTTGGAAAAAAGTACACGCTTTCAGAAACAAGGGATCCTGCGTTTGAACAAGGAAAAAGCGCTTCGCTTAAAATTGGAAACAAGAAAGGGGTTTTGGGCGAGCTTAAGAAAAAGGTGTTGAACGGGTTTGGCTTGGAGCAGCCAACCGCTGTTTTGGAAATAGAAATCTAAAAAAGGCTTGTCTGGTTTTCATCAGGCTTTTGCTTCCCGGCCGCTTCTTTTTCAGGCTCGGCATCCTTTTCTGAAAAGCCTGAAATGGCCCTTCTTTTCTCAAGAAAAGCCTTTCGCCTTATTTCCTGGGCAGACTCAAAAACCCTTTGCACCCTTTTGGCAGAAGGCTTTGAATTCATAAGAAAAGCTATTTCTTCCCCGTTGAGGTCAAGGCCAGCAGACAAACCAGTTGCAAGCTTTTTGTCAGAAAAAGCCTGCTTCAAAAAAGGCAAATCCTTTGAGATAACAGCATAGCTGCTGCTGTGGACGCGGCTGCCTATTTTAAGCCCAAGCTCTTTTCTAAGATTTCGAAGGCCTTTGCTGCTCCCAAGCTTTCTCAAAAGCCCTGGAAACTGGTAGGGAATCCATCCACTGTATTCATGGCCGCGAGAAAGGGAAACGCCTGAAGTCATAAGCTCCGAACTGTAGCGCAAAAAGCCATAGTGCTGTTTTCTCATAATGCGCCCGTTGAAAACATCTGCTTTGCTGAGCCTTTCAAAAGCCCTTGCATTGTCAAGGCCTTTGGAAAAATGCCTTGGAATGTTTTCCTCAATCCAGTTGAAAAGCATGCTGGAATCAATGTCAGCCTTAAACCGGGCTCTCCTGATGCCAGAAACGTTTCCACCCTTAAAGATTTCCCCAATTGTTTTGAATACATCCTGCTGCCTTTCCCGGTAGCCCAAGGTTTTCACGGAATCCAAGCCGATTTTTCCGGAAAAAGCCAGGGTTTGCGCATCAAGCAAAGCCGAACGAAAATCGCCGGCAGAATTCTGGGCCAAGTCCTTCACAGCCCTGGCATCGAATTCTATGCCCTCCTGTTCCAAAATTTCACGAAGCCTTTTTGCAATGCTTAAATAGTTTATTTTCTTGAACTGGAAAAGCTCGCAGCTGCTCCTAAAAGGCCTCATTTTCTGGTTTCCGTAAAGGTCGTTTGCAGTAAGAATCACAGGGTTCTTGGATTCCTTTATGACGCGGTTTATTGCTGCAACTCCCCCTCTGTCAGCATTTCCCTGCAAGCCGTCAACCTCGTCCAAAAGAATTAGCCTTTTTTGGCCAGAAAAACTGCTCCCCTGGGCAGCCGAGCCAGCAATCCGTTCAATGATGTCCTTGGTTCTTGTATCAGAGGCATTGAGCTCAAAAAGCTGCCATTGAAAGTATTCCGCCAAAAGAACCGCAAGGCAGGTTTTTCCGTTTCCAGGCGAACCAAAAAAAAGCAAAGGCTTTTGCGGCTTGTTTTCAGCCCATTTCTCGCCCCAAGAGCGGGCCTTTTCAACAAGGTCAGAGTTTCCCAAAAACTCGCTTAAATCCTTTGGAAAAAACTTGTCAGGCCAGAGCTTGCTCATTTTCTTCGCCTCTTTTTTCCCTTCAGCTGCCATTTCTTCAACCTTTTTTCTTTCCCCAGCCATGAACAATCCTTTACCCAAATATGTTTTTATTACAATTCCAACCAAAGCATGGTATGCAGATAGGCGTAGTCGGAAAGCCAAGCAGCGGAAAAAGCACTTTTTTTACAGCCGCTACACTGGTGGATGTGGCAATAGCAAACTATCCCTTTACAACAATCGAGCCAAACAAGGGAACGGGTTTCGTAAGAGTGGAATGCATTGAAAAAGAGTTTGGCGTAAAATGCAACCCAAGGCATGGCTACTGCAAAAACGGCACCAGGTTTGTTCCAGTGGAATTGGTGGACGTGGCAGGCCTTGTTCCAGACGCACACCTGGGAAAAGGAAAAGGCAACGCTTTTTTGGACGATTTAAGGCAGGCCGACGTATTGATTCATGTTGTTGACGCATCGGGTTCAACCAACGAAAAAGGGGAGCCTGTTGAGCCAGGCTCACACGACCCATGCCTTGACATAGAGTTTTTGGAAAAGGAAATAGACCTCTGGTTTTTGGGCATAATTGAAAAAAACTGGCAGAAGCTCAGCAAAAGCCCGGCTGACACAAAAGGAAAAATCGTTTCAGTGGTTTCGCAAACGCTAAGCGGCATTGGAGGAAACGAAAAAAACGTGGAACAGGCCCTCAAAGGGGCATCCTTGGAAGAAAAAAAGCTCGGGCAGTGGGCCCAGGAAGAAAAAACCGCTTTTGCCACAAAACTGCGGGAAATCTCAAAGCCCATAGTAATTGCAGCAAACAAAATAGACATCAAGACAGCTGAAGAAAACCTGGAAAAAATGAGGCAAAGGTTTCCCAAAAAAAAGATTGTTCCCTGTTCAGGGTTTGCAGAGCTTGCATTGAAAAAGGCAGCAAAAGAGGGGTTTATTGAATACGAGCCAGGTTCAAAGGAATTCAAGCCAGTGAAGGAATTGAATGAAAAGCAGGCCCATGTTTTGGAGATGGTAAAAAAAACCGTTTTGGAAAAATTTGGAGGCACCGGCATCCAGGGCTGTTTGGACAAAACCGTTTTCGGCGCACTGGGCTATATAGCGGTTTTTCCAGCCGGCTCAAAAAAGCTTTCAGATTCCGAAGGCAGGATTTTGCCGGACTGCATTCTTCTCCCAAAAAACTCAACTGCATTAGACTTTGCGTTCAAGCTACACACCGACATGGGCCAGGGCTTTATTCGCGCAGTTGACGTAAAAAAGAACATGATGGTTGGAAAAAGCCACGCCTTAAAAAACCGTGACGCGATAGAAATCGTGTTCAAAAAGCCCTAAAGCTTAGGACTTTTCTGTTGTCTCGGTTTTTGTTTCAGTAACTGTTGTTTCACTCGGGCTTCCGGAAAAGGATGAAACAAGCTCGTTCTTTGATTCGGTCTTGAGCTCGTTCTCTTCTTCAACAACCTTTTTCATGAGCTCGTTCATTGCAGACTGCCTGTCTCCAAGCCGTGACAACGCGTAATAGTAAGCGTTTATCACTTCATCCAAAGCAAGCCTTCTCTTGTATCCAAGCCTTGCGATTTCCCTGAAGTAAATGTGAACAAGCCTTGCGGCAACTTCTTCCTGACTTAACTTAGCCATCAAAACACACCTCTAAAACCTTTTTTCATTTACAACGCCTTTCTTAACGATGTTTTCAACGCCCTTGAGTTCAACGCCCTTTCTTTGAACACGAAGCAGGGCATAAAAGTATGAATTCAAAACCTCGTCCAAGGCAAGCTTTCTTTTAAGGCCATACCTTGCCACTTCAGTGAAATAAACGTCAAGCATCTTCAAAGCCAGTTCCTCCTCAGAAACCTTGTCTTCAGGGGTTTTTTCCTCAATTCTTTGAACCTGCTTTGAAACCTCGTTTATAATGCGGGAAACCTGTTCCCGGGGCAAAGTCCTTGAAACTGTTTTAGAGTAACTTGAAACCCTTCTTGAAGAAGACGGAGTCTTCCCAGAAGTTTTTTTCTTAGAAGCTTTCCAAATTGTTTTTTTCCCGGTTCTGGTTTTGGCTCTTTGGCTTTTGGCCCGGGTTTTGGAAGCAGTGGTTCTTTTCCTGCTTTTCCTGCTTTTCCTGCTTTTCTTGGCTTTTTTTGCCGGCCTTTTTTTGGTTTTCTTCTTGGGCCTTTTTTTGGTTTTCTTCTTGGGCTTTTTCTTCATTGCAACAGATTTTGGCCTAACAGTTTTTGCAGCCTTCTTAGCCTTTTTTCTCTTTTTTTTCTTCGGGTTCTTCAAGCGGTTCCATGCAGCAATGGCCTGCTTCATGGTCTTGCCTTGCTTTAATTGCATTGAAATAAATATGTTGTAGGCTGTCCGCTTTTTTGGCTTTTTGGCCTTTCTCTTTTTGGCTTGGTTCCAAAGCCTTACAGCCTGCTTGAAAGTATAGCCTGCCTTTATCTGGGCGCGCATAAATCGTTGGTAAGCACTGAGAGCAGTGCTTTTCTTCCTTCTCTTTTTAAGCCTCTCAATTTCCCTTTTGAGGGCTTCAAGCTCGAGGTCCTGCCTGGTGTTGGCCTTTGAAGCCTTTGAAAGGCCCTTGTTGATTTTCTTAAGCTGCTTGCCGACTTTTGGTGACGATTTCTTCACGGCCTTTTTTGCAGTGCGCCTCGCGGTTTTTCGTGCAACCTTTTTCACGGTTTTTCTTGAAACTGTTTTCTTCCTAGGCCTGGATTTTTTTGTTCCGGCCTTTGACTTCTTTTTTGACCTTTTTCCAACAGCCATAAAGTTCACTTGATTTAATTAATTTGTTATATACAGGTTTGCGCAACTGGTTTTTAAGCGTTTCTATTAGGCGTTTGAACTTAAAAAGGCTTTCCGAAGCAAAATTCTTTATGATTGTAATAGCCTTGCTTGCATTCATGGCCCTGGTCATATTCTTGGGGGTTTTTGGCGAATTCGTGTTTGAAAAAACAAGGGTTCCGGATGCATTATGGCTTATTGCCATCGGGTTTCTTGCAGGGCCTGTTTTAGGGCTTGTTTCACATCAGCCCCTTTGGGCAATTGCGCCCTTTTTTTCCGCAATCGCACTCGCAGTAATAATGTTTGAAGGCGGCCTTCACCTCAACATATATGACGTGGTAAGGCATGCCCCTACATCCTTTCTGCTTGCCTGCGCAGGGTTTTTCATAAACATGGTTGCAATAGCAGCATTGCTTCAGGCGCTGGCAGGGTTTGGCTTTCTTGAAAACTGGAGCCTTTTGAACAGCCTGCTTATGGGAAGCATTCTTGGGGGAAGCAGCAGCCTTGTTGTCCTGCCCTTGGTGAGAATGGCCAAGCTTAACAAAAAGCTTACAAATGTTTTAACACTGGAGAGCAGCATAACCGATGTTTTGGCTGTTGTGATAACCATTGCACTTATACAAACAGTAATTGTGCCGGAAACGGGCTTTCAGGAAATCATGCACAGCATTTCAGCAAACTTTTCAATCGGCGCAATCCTTGGAATGATTGTAGGGATAGTATGGCTTTACGTCTTGAGGTATTTCAAAAACAAGGAACGCTTGTACCACCACAACTACATGCTTACCTTTGCCTGCTTGCTCATACTTTACGCTTTCACAGAATTCGTTCAGGGAAGCCCTGCCATCGCGGCCCTGATTTTTGGAATAATCCTCGGAAACGCCTCTGAACTGCACAAAATGTTCAAGCTTAAAAACAAAATAGATTTGGATAAAAAGGTCCGCGAATTCAACAGCCAGGTCAGCTTTTTCGTGAAAACGTTTTTCTTTGCATTCATCGGCCTGCTCCTTTTTTTGGATTCCGCCATGCTTTTGGTTTCGCTGGCCATTGTTGCAGTCATAGTTCTGGCAAGGCCTGTTGGTGTCAAAATTGGGACCTTTAGGGAAAAGCTTTCAAAAAAGGAATTAGGCATAATAACAGGCCTGATTCCCCGCGGCCTGGCTGCAGCAGTTCTTGCAATACTGCCTCAGAGCGCGGGCGTTCCAGGTTCAGAGAATTTTGCCGGAATCGTTTTCACGGCAATAATTGCAACAATTGCAATAACAACAGCCTTCTTCTGGTTCAGGACACGCTAAAGGCTTAGCTTGGTTTTTGGAAAAGCCAGTGAAACAAGCCTTGTCCTGCCGCGCGGCTTTTTTACAACGGGCTCGGTTTTTACAAGCTTCATTCTCTCAAGTCCTGAAATCAGGGAACGGAAACGTCTTTGGGTTAAAGGCTTTTTGACAGCACTCTTGTATGCCTGAAAAAGGTCTCCTGAGGCAATGGAAGAGTTTGCCGGAACCAAAGAAAGGATTTTCTTCTCTGTTTCGCTCAAATAGCTGACTGCTTTTTGAAGGGCCCGGCTGTCGACATCGGAAAAAACGCTTTTCAAGTGACCTACTGTTACCTTTTCAGAATTCTGCTTTTCGGCCAAACGCGAGGCCCTGAGCATTGACTCAATGGCAATTCTTGCGTCGCCGCCAAGCTTTGAGGCATGGGCAGCAGCAACGTTTATTGCCTCAGCTCCCAAAGAATTTGGGTGAAAAGCGTACTGGCTTCTCTGCTTCAAAATCTCTTTAAGCTGTTCCGGCGAATAAGGGTCAAATGAAACTGTTTGCTCGGCAAGACTGCTTTTAACGCGGTCGTCAAGCATTGCAACAAAATCCGAGTGGTTGCTTATGAAAATCAATCCAAAGCGGCCCTTTCCATACTCCACTACGCGGAGAAGGTCGTAGAAGAGCTTGCTTGCCTCCTTTTCATGCAAGAGCTGGTCTGCTTCATCCAAAACAACTATTGGAAAAAAGCCCGCGTTTTTCAATGCCTCCAAAACCTGCGAATAGGCTTCGTCTGTGGCAATTCCGCGCCTTGGGGTTGCCGCCCCAAGAAAGTTCGCAATCTGGGTTAAAACCGAATGACGGGTGTTAAGCTGGAAGCAGTTTATGTAAAGCCCTTTTGCCCTGTCGCTGTACTGCTGGAGCTCGTTGAGAACAAATTTGACGGTGGCTGTTTTTCCTGTTCCAGACCTGCCGCAGACAAACACGTTCTGGGGCTTTTTTCCTTTCAGCACGGGCTGCAGGGCATAAACCAGCGAGTCTATTTCTGGTTCGCGGAAAGGAAGCCTTTCAGGCACAAACTCAGGGTACAAAAAGCGCTCGTCTTTGAGCAAGGCATTCTCTTTGGGCCTTTTTTCAAAAATGTTTTCAGGCATACCCTATATATTGTAAAGAAATAATAATAACATTAGCCCTAAAGGCCTAGGAGGCTTAAAAATGGCAAAAGCGCAAATGCTTTTTGGGACTGCGGGTGTGCCTGGCTCTGCAAAAAAAAGGGATTCTGTTTCAGGAATTGAACGCATAAAAGAGCTGGGCCTGGATGCAATGGAGCTGGAGTTTGTTAGGGGCGTTAACATGGGTGAAGGGACGGCAAAGCAGGTTAAAAAGGCTGGTGAAGAGAACGGTGTTCTGCTCAGGGTTCATGCTCCCTATTACATTAACCTGAATTCAACGGAAAAGGCAAAGCTTGAGGCAAGCAAAAAAAGGATAATGGATTCGGCACGCATTGGCGAGTTGGCAGGAGCAAAAATTGTGACATTCCATCCAGCATACTTTCAGGGCCAGGGCAAAAAAAAGGTCTTGGAAAAGGTTTCTGGCGAAATGGCGGAAATGGCCAAAGAGATTAAGGAAAAAAGATGGGGCATTGTTTTGGCGCCTGAAACAACTGGAAAGGCAAGCCAGCTTGGCTCGCTGCAGGAAACGCTTGAAATGTGCAGAAATGTTAAGGGCTTGCTTCCAATGGTTGACTGGGCCCACCTTCATGCCCGTGGCAATGGAAGGTTCAGGAAAAAAGATGATTTTTTGGATGCCTTGGAAGAGATTCCGAAAAAGTTTTTAAAGGGTTTGCAGATGCACGCTTCAGGCATTCGGTTCTCTGAGAAAGGCGAGCGGAACCACCTCAACATGGAAGAGGATGAAAACACTTTCAGCTACAAGTGGCTTTTGGAAGCGCTTAGTGAAAAAAAAGTTTCCGGTTGCGTGATATGCGAAAGCCCTGACTTGGAGGGCGATGCCCTTCTTATGAAAAAGTATTGGGAGAAGATTTAAGCGAAGGCCATGCCATCGAGTGAAACGAGGCGGCATCTTGCCCAGACCAGCCGGCTGCGGTGGCTAATGAAAAAGCATTGGGAGAAGATGTAAGCGAAGCCAGCCTATTGAACAGGCGTAAGAGTGCCGGGGGAGGGCTTTAGCTTTTTTCAAGCTCTTGGATTATTTGTTTCAGGCTTTGGCCTGCTTCAAGCTTTTTGGCAACTTTTTCTATTAGGGCATCGGGGTTTTTGAAGCCTGCTTTGCCCAAAGCTCCTGCAAGGCTTTGCCTGAAAGCAGGGTTCGTTTTTAGGGTTTCTGCCAGAGGGGTTTTTCCGGGCTTTACTCTTTTGAGAACGGTTGCAAGCCTTTGTTTGGCTGGCCGCGGTTTTTTTGGCAGGGTTTTGGGCTTGACAGGTTTGGCTGTCTCTTTGCTGCCCATCTGTTCAAGGGCTTTTGCGGCTGCATCCGCTTCCTGCCTTGAAGACTTTCTGGCCTGGCCTTTTTTGGCTGCAGTGGTCAAGCCGAGCGCGTTTTGGGCTGATTTTTGGCTTATGCCTGGCTTTTTCAGCAGGCGTTTTCTTTTTCCAAAGGGCCACATCTTTTCACCCTTTTGAGCCCATGAACAGGCTTACTGCAAGGCCTGTCACCAAAGCAACCAGGGCATTTGTTTTGAAGTATGAAAGCGAGAAGAGTGTTTCCAGAGGCTCGGAAAGCCATACATGGCTCAGGATAATCGAAAGCGCTATGCCTACGGCCAAGGCAATGAACAAGTGCTTTATTCCTGTGAGGTAGTTGTGGTAGGTGCTTTTAATGAACACCAAGGCTGCAACAAGGAAGAGGGCAAAGAAAAGGAGGCCCACGTTTTCGTTTGGGGCTGAGATTGTCACACCGGATATTACGCCGAATTCTGCAACAACCATGTATGAGAGGACTGCAAGGAGGCTTCTGTCATGGAACGAGGCAAGAATGTTTTTTGGCTGCAGGGCCTGCCTTGAAAACAGTTGGGGGCTTTGAACCTGTGTAGGAGTTGTTTCAGGCCTTGCCTCTTTAACAGACTTGTCATCAAGCTCGTTTTCGTATTGTTCGACTACAAGGCGCTTCATTTCCGATTTGAGGTCGGAAATTTTTTCCTCTTTTGGCTTCTGCCACTCCCTTTTAATTGAAAGCATTGAAATGGCCAAAGCGATTACGGCAAAAACAATTCCAAGTATTCCCGCTATGACCAAAACAGGGTCAGGGTTTTCTACAAAGATCTTGCCATGAAATGAAAAGAAAAACAGCAGGGTTGAAGCCGCAACTATCACGAACAGAAAGAATTTTTTGATAAGGTTTAAGAGCCATGCCGCCAGTTCGATGAAAAGGATTAGCAGTACAAAGGCCACTATTATGCCTATTCCAAGCAATGCAATGGTTGTTACGTCGCCTTCCATTGCCTTTGAAAAAAGGCCGTCAAAAAAAGGGATTGCTTGCCCGTATATCAGGCCATTCAGGTCAAATTCCATAGCTTAACAACGATTTAGAGGTATATAAATGCTTAGGTCGTTTTGGGCAGCAAGAAACCTAAACAAACTGAAATGCTTTTAAACAGGTTGAAGCAAAAGTTTTTTCAACCATGGCTGAAGAAAAAGCCGAGCAAACGCAGGGCAAAGTAGACCAGTACTTTGACAAGTTTTCAAGTTGGCTCAGTGAAAGAATAGCAGCCTTTGTTGCTTTCCTGTTTTTTTTGTTTGCAGCAGGCGCGTTTTATGGAACGTTCATTGTTTCAAGGTTTCCGGAATACGGGTTTTACCTTCTTGCTGCGCCGATTGTTTTGGCTTTGATCGCCTATTACAACAGGACCCTTGCAACGTTTTTGCTTGCAGGCCTTGTGCTGGTGTTTATGGTGTGATTTATGGAAAATGAAATAAGGCTTTCAAGCAGCGAATTCAAGGCCCTTGCATCCGAAACAAGGGCCGGGATAATAAGGCTGTTGAAGCAGCGCAACCATACTTTGACAGAGTTGAGCAAAAAGCTTCGTTTGGCCGCCCCTACAATAAAACAGCATCTTTCTGTTTTGGAAAACGCTGAGCTCATTCAAGAGCTGGATGAAGGCAGGAAATGGAAGTATTACTGTCTTACAAGAAAGGGGAAAAACATTTTTGCAGCAGAAACCCCTGTAAACGTTTTTATTGTTTTGGGAATAAGCATTCTCGCCCTGGCTGGCATATTCTACTCCTTTATTGGAATGCTTTCAATGCAGGCAATGAGCGCTGCGCCCCAGAGTGCTTCCCCTGTTTTCATTGAATCCTCTGACCAATTGGTTAAGAGCACTGCCACAGGCGACGCTGTTTCAGAAGCCGCGCCAGAGATATTGAATGGCGCTTCAAGGGCTTTGTTACAGCCTGTTCTGGGCCAAGATGTTCTTACAATGGTTGTTGCATTAGTGGTTGTCTCAATGATAGTTGGCTATTTCCTTGCCAGAACCAAAAACTAGTTGGCCCATTCTTCCGGGATTGATGGGCAGACAAGCTTTCTGTCCCGGAAGGAAATAATTTTTTTTGCCTTAAGCTGGGGCAGGTAGTTTGGCTTATGCGGCCTTGAACTCAAGCTCATCATTGAAACTGTTTTTTTAAGGCCCTGTTTTGGGGCGGCCTTTGAAAGAAGCCATTTGAGAAAATCCATAAACTCCCGCATGTTTTCGGTTCTGACTATTGCAAGCAGGGAGTTTGTTCCAAGAACCCTGTTGAGCTCGTGGACCTTTTCCATTTTAACCATTTTTTCAGCTATCTGCTTTGAAGCCGCAGAGCTTGCTTCAATAAGAATTATTGCCTTCAGCGAAATTTTAAGCATTGAATGGTAATCCGGGTTGATGACAGGGGTTTTTTTAACCAAAACGCCTTTTTCCCAAAACGCTTTCCAGCGCTTGCTTACAGTGTTTCTGTGGAGGCCAAGTTCAGAGGCTATTTCGGCAAGCTCTTTTTCAGGATGCTGCATTCTTATGTCAAGAATGTTCAAATCTGTTTCGTCAAAGGACTTAAGGCAGCCCTTGTTTTTTGTAACAAGGTTATGGGTTTTGAAGTTTTCTGTTACCACAAGCACATCAACTGCGTCAATCGAATCCGAAAAATCTTGGTAAAGGCTTCTTACAAACTTGTCAATGGAAAAAACATTTCTCTCCAGGACCTTTAACACAAGGTCAAATTCGCCTGTAACAAAAGAGGCCACATGAACCTGCGGGTACTGAAGCATTTTGTCAATCATTTCAAAGGAATCAATGTCTGCAAATCCAAGCTTAAGGAAAACCCAGGCCTGGGTTGAAAGGCCAAGCCTTGCATAGTCCACTCTGTACCTGTAGCCAAGAATGACCTTTTCCTTGCGCATTTTTTTTAGGGAATAGGAAACAGTGCTTGGCTTAAGGCGAAGCCTTTTTGCAATCTCGGATTCAGGCATATGGACTCCGCTGAAGCAGATGAAATCCAAAACCTTTGAGTCTATTTTAGTCAAGCCCACAAAAAAAACCCCATAAATATATTACATGTAACTTTATTTAATTTTTTATGCAAATGCACACTATAATGAGTATAATAGAGTGCTTTTTAAAAAAACAAATTTTATAGATGTTTGGCTGGAATACTATTGGGGTCGAAGATGAGCGCAACATATGATTTGCTGAAAATAACTACCGTTGTGGGAACAGTGTTTTCAATATACCACGCGTTTACGGCAACACTTCTGCTAGAAGACCTTTTGCTTGTCACGGTAATCGCTATAGCCCTTGTTGCAACCGCCAAAGAAACGAAAACCTCAGACCAAAGGCATGGAACGCCGAAGGCCAACCCTTTCGAAAAAAGCCTTGCAGAAGGCCTTGAAGAGAAAATCCTGACACCGTGAAGCCTCCCCGCCCTAAAGGGCGGGGCTTCCGCTGGGTTCAGTTAGCCCATT
>CAZMUN010000021.1:0-20035 GCA_964569815.1 uncultured archaeon | reverse complement strand
GCCCAACCGTATGTCATCAAGTACTCCAAGCCAGCCTGCGCCCTTGAATTCATGCTATCGGCAAAATTAAGGTCAAAGCCATATATAATTCTTTTTTTTTCCTTTGGGAAAGGCTTTTTTTGAATGGAAAACCTTTTTTAGTCCCTTAACGTATTGTTTTTGGCATGGTTAGCAAAAAACAGCTTCTTTTGAAGAGCATCCGCGAGCTCCTTGCATTGAATGTTTCAGACCAGGAAATTTTGATGAACTTAAAGGAAGTGGGCGTTGACAACGCACAAGGAAAGAAGCTGGTTGAAGAAGCCAAAAAGCCCGCTGAAGCAGGCGATTCTGATTATTTGAAAAAGTTTGCAGACGCCGAAAAAAAGAAGGAAGGGGAAAAAGAGCAAGAAGGGGAAAAAAAGGACAAGGAGATTGAAAAAGAACGAGAAGAAGCAACAGAGGAACTGGCTTCCGAGGTTTCCGAGCCAGAGGAAAAGCCGGCTTCTTTTGAAGAGCTTTCAAATGTTTTGGGAAATTTCAAAAAAAGGGCGGAAAAGAAAAAAGCTGAAAAGGCAAAGGCAGTTTCAACGCCAAAGATTTCTTCTTCGCCTGAACCTCAAATAGAGCGCCGCATTGTTGAGGACGTGAAGGTAAGCAAGCTTTGGGAGAAAGGCATTCTTGCAACAGTCAACAACAGGCTTGAGGAAATGAAGGAACTCAAGGAAGACATTGACTCTGTTTTGGACAAAAAGATTGACGAAGCCACAAAGCGCGAAATGGAGAAAATCAAGGTAATGTTTGACAGCCAGAGAGCCTTGCTTGTAAGCAAGGTTGATGCAGAAATCGAAACCAAGGCCAAGGGCTTTGTTGACATGATTAGCTTAAAGCTAAAGGAAATGCGTGAAATAAACCAAGGCATTTCCAGCCAGATAGAAAAGCTTGAGCAGGCCCAAGCAAAAGCAAAGGCCGACGAGGAAAGCCTTGCCCGCCGCTTAAAGGAAGTCGATGAAGTCAAACAGGACCTTGTTGCCTCTTTAAACAGCGAATTAATAAAAAGCAAGACCGAAAGCAAGGCCTTTGTTGAGGAAATGAACCAAAAGCTTTCCCGGATGGACGACCGCATAAACAAAACCCTGGAGCTGGAAAACCAGATCGTGGAGGGGCTTGTCAAGGATGCAGAACAGCGTGTCGAGAAAATGATGGAAGACAAGTCTGGCGAAGTGTCCAAAACAGCTGCAGCCAAAATCGATGAACTTAAGGAAATGAAGGCTAGCTTTGAATCAGAGCAGCAGAAAAAGCTTGACGAAATAGAGGCCGAGTTCAAGGAAAGCATGGCTGCCTTGGACAACCAGATAAAGGAAAGGCTTGCAAAGCTCGATGAACTGCAAAAAGCGGTAACGGTCGAGCTTGACCCAAAAAAAGTAAAGGCCCAGATTTCTGAGTTGAACGAATTCAAGAGCCAGTTCGTGACCGCAATAAAGGAAAACGTTGAAAAGTTCAATCAGGGAATCCAAAAGCTGAATGAAAAAACCAAGGTAATGGAAGACCAGTTTTTGCTTCGAATCGAAAAAATCGACAAAAAGATTGCAGAGCTTGACGCCTTCGAAAAAGCGTTTGCAGAGGAAATGGGTGTTGCAATAGAAAAAATGTCCCGAAAAGAGAAAAAGAAAAAAAGCTGATTTTGGGCCCGGTCTTATCGCGCAAGAGATTTTTTCAAAAATCAGCGGAAGCCTGGAGTTTCCAAACTGGTTTAAAAATAGAAAAACAAACCTTGCCATGTGCCTAAGAATAAAGCTGATTCCAAGCAAACAAAGAGAACTAATTCAAAAAGTTAAAGGAAAAAGAAAACTTTCTTAGCCAAAGCTTGCTAACCACTTAAATCCAAACTCTAGCTATCTAAGCAACGAACTTAGCCCTGAAAAGAGGCTTTTAAGGCAGGATATCTTTGAAGCGTTATGCGAATTAGCAGAATCTGATTAATTACTCTCAATATATAGAACGCATTTTGGACCCTAATCGGGGACAAATCAAAGGAGGCTCAAATTCTAATGCCGGTGGAAAAAGCATGGTGAAAATAAGAATACTCAGACTAGATGAAAATTTTGCTGAGCTAATAGGCGCCTATTTGGGGGATGGCACTTTAACAAAATACTTTATGAGAATCACTGCCGACAAAAGGTACTGCCTCTCTTACTTGGAACATTTAAATGAGATTGCTGAAAAAGCTTTAGGCATCAAACCCTGCATTCGAATCCCGCCTAAACGAAACATCGCCTATCTTGAAATCAGGTCAAAACAATTCTGCGACCATTTAAAAGATAATTTAGGTTTACCCTTCGGAAACAAGATTAGGAACAAAGCACAGATTCCAAAAAAAATATTTGGCAACAAAACTCTTGCAAAAGCTTGTATTAGGGGAGTCTAATGGATACCGATGGAAGCATTTCAAAAAGAGGCAACCAAATTTGTCTCGAGTTCACTTCTCGAAACCCTGTTCTTCTTGAACAAGTTTGGCAAACTGGCCAGCGTCTTGCAATATTTGCCCACAAAAACAGCGAGCAGGTTGGTACAAACAGCTGGCCAAGAATCAGGAGATATTTTTCTTTGATTGGAAGCTCAAACAAAATTCGCATCATAAGATTCAATGAAAGATTTGCAATGGAAAACTTTTGTATAAAAATGAGCTTTTACCATCCCTTAAAAAATATGACGGGGTAAAGATTTCTTTTGTGGGCCCGTGGTCTAGTGGTTAGCTCTTATTCGATTTAGAAAAGAGCCCATTAATGACGCTACCTTGACAGAGCCTTTTTCCACGGGAAAAAGCTCAGGGAAAAGGGTCTTCGACATGGTAGAGACCGCCGGTCCGATTCCGGCCGGGCCCACAATTCACTTTTTTTTTCGCGAGGCAGACTCAGTTATCACACGCTTTTCCAAGCATTAAACTTTAATTAACCTTTACTTTGAGTTTCTCAAGCCTTTTGCAGACAACGCATTTCGCTCCAGAACATGGCTCGCCGCATTCAATGCAGGCCGATAGCTGCCTTCTCTTGGCCTGGTTTGCAGGCCATTGCTTTGCCTCCGCTAAAAACCTTGTGATGGAAAACTTTGTTCCAGGAAATTTTTTTTCCGCTTCTTCCAAAGTTTTCCGAAACCAGTTCCTTTTGGCTTCTGGCTTGAAAGGGCAGCCGCCTTTTTTGAAAAAACTTATTCCTGAAAGCCTTGCAAAAAGCTCGACTTCGCTTTCAGGGCAAAAATAAAGCGGCTTTATCCTTTGAACCAGGCCTTTTTGCTGCTGCAAAACCCCTTGGGAAAGCCCTGCCTTTGCCGCGAGGCTTTTCTTCTCCCTGCTTTTTGGGCCAAGCCTGTAAAACCTTGAAGCGTCGGCGTCAAAAACGTTCATCAAAACGCTTTGGCTTTCATCATCCAAGTTGTGGCCTGTTGCAAGCTTTTGAGCCTGCATTTCCTTTGCATGCTTGTTCAAAACCCTTCTCCTCAGCGTTCCACAGAAAGCGCAGGCGCTTTCCCTGCCTTTTCTTTTAACAGCTTTTTGCATTGAAAGCCCAAACTCTTCTTCAAAAGAAACCCGCCTGAATTCCACTCCCCATTTTTTGCAGTTTTTTTCTGCAAGCTCAAGCGCCTTGTTCCGGTACCCTGGAATGCCTTCGTCAACCAAAAGGGCCTCAATTGGGTTGCTTTTGCCAAAAAACTTGTTCAAAAGGTATAGGCAGGTTCCAGAATCCTTTCCGCCTGAATACCCTACAACGATTTTTTTCCCGCATTCAACTAGCTTGTGCTCCCTGCAGGTTTTTTTGACACGCTTTTCAAAAAACTCCAAAAAATGCTCTCTGCAAAAGGAATGCGGCCCGTAAGCCAGTGACACAACAGCCTTTTTTCCACACTTAACGCACTTGCTTTTGTCCATAAAAAAAAACACTCCTAGCTTCTTTGCCTTTGGCAGGCCCTCAAAAGCCGGCCTCTTTCCCGCATGAATGCCTTGTACCTTTCACCAAGAATTTCCCTCAAGCCCTCTTTAAACAGTGTTGTGTCAACATTCATTTTTACTCCGCCGTGGCTGGCTTGCTCGCTTTGGGCTGCCGCATGCCTTGCCTTCCACTCCTTTCCCTGAATCCTGTAAGCCTCTTCCACGTTTTCAAAAAGCCTTTTTACAACGTTTTCATCAAACACAGTTTCCCTGCCAAAATGCTTTACGCCCTCTTTTATCATAAGCCCTGCAGCAGTGTAGCCGTCGGCAAGCCTTACAACATTGTTTTTCTGCCTGCCTTTCAATCCAAAGCCTGATGCAAGAAACCTGTGGACAGCGTTTGCAGCATCAATCTGGAACTCGCCCGGCCTCACGCCATACCTGCTTTCCCTTGCAACAACTGCCCTAACAAGCCTTCTTTCCCTTGCATTAAGATTTTTGCCAAAAAGGCTTCGTGGGTCTGCCTTTTCCAAAAACCTTCTAATCCTGCCTTTTCCCTTTTTTGCTGAAGCCATTTTCATCACCGGGCAAAGCTTTAAAACCCTTGCTTAATAGAATTTCTCTATTAACAGGATTATAAATGTTCCTGCTTTTTTGAAACAAAAGTGGTTTTTTTTTATGGGTGCAGCAAAGCATATCCAGGAAACGTTCCAAAAGGAGTTCGCAGGAAAAAAAGACGAGGACTTTGACTACAAGTCATTGCAGCGGAACCGCCTGATTGAATTCAGGAAAGAGAAAAAGTCAGTGGTAAGGCTTGAAAAGCCAACCAACATTGCAAGGGCGAGAACCCTGGGATACAAGGCCAAAAAAGGCTTTGTAATGGCCCGCGTGAGAATAAGAAAGGGCTCTGGCCTGCACAAAAGGCCGACAATGGGCCGCAGGCCAAAAAGAATGGGTGTAAGAAAGCTTACAAGGCGGCAAAACATTCAGGCAATGGCGGAACAAAGAGCGTCAAGAAAGTACCCAAACTGCGAGCCACTCAACTCCTACTACATTGGAGACGACGGAAAAAGCCACTACTTTGAGGTAATTCTTGTCGATACAAGTGCGCCAGAAATAAAGTCTGATTCGGAAACAAACTGGATTTGTGAAAAGAACCAGAAGGGCCGTGCCTCAAGGGGCCTTACCAGCCAGGGCAAAAAAAGCAGGGGCCTCAGAAAAAAAGGCAAGGGCGCGGAAAGAGCAAGGCCCTCTCTCAGGGCAAAAGAAAGAAAAGCCAAGTAAAAACGCTTTTTAACTAGTTTCAAGCCCTTTTTTTACTACTGATTTAAAATGCTGCCATCCAGAAAAAAGTGTTTGGACTTGCTTGAAAAGCAAGGCATCTCTGACGATTTAATAAAGCATTCCCTTGCCGTAGAAAAAGTAGCTGCTTTTATTGCAAAAAAGCTTCAGGCTTCGGGGCAAAAAATAGGTGTTGGCCTTGTTGGCCGAGCCGCGCTTTTGCACGACATAGGCAAAACAAAAACAATTGCAGAGGGCTTCAAAAGAAAGCACGGCGAGCTTGGAAAAGAGATCCTGGAAAAAGAGGGCTTTCCAGAAATAGCAAAAATAGTTTCAAAACACCCCCTTTACCGCATACTGGAAAAAAGGCCATTCGATTCCTTGGAAGAAAAAACAGTTTACTATGCAGACAAGCGCGTAAAGTTTGACAAAGTCGTTTCTCTTGGCAAGCGCATGGAATACCTGCTTGAACGGTATGGCACGGAAAAAGAAAAGCGCGAAAGAATTCTTGCAGCCCGGCCTCTAATAGCAAAGCTTGAAAAAGAGCTTCTGTTCCCTGCAAACTTAACGCCGGCCCTGGAGGGCTTGAATTGAGGGAAAAAAAAGAAAAGCCAAAAAGAAAGCTTCCAAAAAAGTCGCAGAGGCCAAAGCGCAGGTACCTTCTTTTTCGGCTTGAAGGATGTGAAAACGCGAAAAAGGCCTTTGATTTGGTCATGGAACGGTTTTCACTGCCTGAAAGAAAGTCTTCCGGAATTTGGTTCATTGAATTCAAGCCAGAAGCCAAGCTGGGCATTGTAAGATGCAAACACGATTCAGTGCAAAAGTTGAAAGAAGGGCTAGATTCAGTGAAAGGCCTTAAAACCCTTGCAACCAGCGGAACCATCAAGGCTTTGAGAGCCAAACAGGGCTCCCTGAAGCCAAATTAAGCGCTTTTGGCAAGCTTTTTATAACTTGCGTTCTTCAAAATATAAAAGCACTAAGAGAGAAAAAAAAGGGGAGTATTTTTTTTGATGTATCCAGCTTCTAGAAAAAGCAGTGCGTATGACCGCGTTTCAACCATGTTTAGCCCAGACGGCAGGCTTTACCAGGTGGAATACGCGAGCAAAATAGTTGAACAGGGCACAATTGGCGTAGGGCTTGTTTACAAGGACGGAGTGCTCTTTGGAGCCGACAAGAATATTACAAGCAAGCTCATAAAAGCAAGCAGCATTGAAAAGGTATTCAAAATAGACCACCATATTGGAGCGATCTCGTCAGGGCTGGTTGGCGATGCAAGAAGGCTTGTCCAGCTTGCAAGAAAGGAAGCCCAGGAAAACAGGATGTACTACGAGGAAGACATTCCTGTTGAAACACTGGTAAAACAGGTTTCGGGCATAAAGCAGCTTTTCACCCAATATGCTGGAATGAGGCCCTTCGGCGTGTCCTTTATCATAGGCGGCGTTGACGATGCAGAAGCAAAGCTATTTGAAACAGAGCCATCCGGCGCACTAGCAGAGTACTCTGCAATAGCCATAGGAAAAGGAAAAAAAGAGGTCATGGCCTTCTTTGAAAAAAACTTTAAAGAAGGGCTTTCACTAGATGAAGCAATAAGGCTTGGCGTTAAAGGAGTGGAAAAAGGCCTTGGAGAAAAAGAAAAAATTGACATTAATAGATTAGATTTTGCTTTCATTGACTCGGCCAAAAGGTTTGAAAGGCTGTCAAGGCAAAAACTCAAATCTGTTTTAGGGAAAAATAATTCAAAATGAAAGGAGATTTTTTTGACCAATGGTCAAACTGGAAGAAGCTGTTGTAGGCAGGTTTGACAGCAAAGGAGAAAAGTTTGAAATCCTTGTTGACCCAGAGCTTGCAATGCAGCTTAAAAGAGGACAGCAAGTCAGTTTTTCTGACCTGCTTGCAGTTGACACTGTTTTCAAAGACTCGGCCAAGGGCACTGAGCAAAGCCCTGAAGCCCTAAGCAAAGCCTTTGGAACAACCGCTATCCAAAAGATTGCAGAAAAGATAATAAAGCACGGGGAAGTGCAGCTTACCACCGAACAGAGGAGAAAAATGAGGGAAACCCGCGTAAGAGAAGTGATTCAGTTCATTTCAAGAAATGCAATGAACCCCCAGACAAACGCTCCTCACCCCCCCTCAAGAATAGAAAACGCTTTGAATGAATCAAAGGCAAAAATAAATGAAATGAAAGACGTTGAAGAACAGGTTCCGGCAATATTAAAGGACTTGAAAAAAATAATTCCAATTTCGCTGGAGCAAATACGCATCGCGGTAAAGATTCCGGCAGCAAATGCAGGAAAAAGCGAGCACGTCCTCCACAAGTACAAGCTTGTAAAAGAAGAGTGGCAAAAAGACGGAAGCCTTATAGCAGTTGTAGAAATGCCTGCCGGCCTGAAACAGGATTTTCTGGCAGACTTAAACAGTTGCTGCCACGGCGACCTAGAAACAAAGATTTTGGAGAAGTGAATTTTATGACAGAAAAAACTCAAGAAAAAAAACCAGAACACAAGCAGAAAAAAATTGTTGTGCCAGGCGACCTCATAACAGATGAGAGAAAAAAGCTCGGCCAGCATGTTTTTGTTGAAAACGGAAAAGTTTATTCCGACACGCTTGGAATAAGCTACCCTGATTCAAGTGTTGCATACGTTGTGCCATTGCACGGCAACTACATACCCCAAAGAGACGATTTGGTTATAGGAGTTGTCTCAAGGGAAACAGTGAAAGGCTACATGGTTAACATAAACAGCATCTATGAAAGCTACATTCCCGAGGATTCTGTGCGTGACCGGCTTAAAAGAGGCAGCATAGTGAGCGCCAAAGTGGGTGACGTAAACGAACTAAACGAAGCAGACCTTTTTGACGTAAGGGTTTTTTACGGCGGGGAAATCATTTCGGTTCCGCCAACAAAAATTCCGCGCCTGATTGGAAAAAACGGAAGCATGCTCAACGTTTTGAAAAACGGAACCGGCTGCAGCCTTCTCGCAGGAAGAAACGGCTGGGTCTGGGTAAAAGGCGGAGACGCCATGCTTTTAACAGACGCAGTGAGGCTAATAGAAAAAGAAGCCCACTTGGACAACCTTACAACAAAGGTTGAAGAATTTTTAAAAACGAAAAAGGTGAAATGAATGGCAAAAAAAGAAGAAAAAGTGGATTACGTGAAAAACGGAAAAAGGCTGGATGGAAGAAAAGTAGACGAACTAAGGCCAGTCAAAATAGAAGTTGGCGTTTTATCAAAAGCAGACGGAAGCGCTTACCTTGAATGGGGCCAGAACAAGGTTCTTGCCGGAGTTTTTGGCCCAAGAGAGGCCCTGCCAAAACACACGCAGGACCCCTACAAAAGCTTTGTAAACTACACCTACAGGATGGCAACTTTTTCCGTCCCTGACAGAAAAAACCCAAGGCCGGGAAGGCGCGAAGTGGAAATAAGCAAGGTTTCAGCCGAAGCCCTCGAAAGCGCCATCCTCCTGGAAAAGTTTCCAAACACATCAATAGACGTGTACGTGGAAATACTGGACAGCAACGCAGGAACCAGAGTTGCAGCATTAACAGCAGCAAGCGCTGCCCTTGCAGACGCAGGAATTCCAATGCGAGACTTGGTTTCTGCAGTCGGCGTAGGCAAAGCCGGAGGAGAAATAATCCTCGACTTGAACAAAGACGAAGAGGACGCCCCTGACGCAGTCGACATGCCCCTGGCAATACTGCCAAGAAGCGAAGAACTCGTACTGCTTCAAATGGACGGCCTTTTAACCAAAGAGGAATGGAAAAAAACAGTCAAGCTTGGAATACAGGGCTGCAAGCAAATACACGAAATGCAGAAAGAAGCCCTTAGAAAAAAATTCGCTGAAGCTGAAAAGCCAGCCAAAAAAGGTGATTCTAAATGAATAACGTGATATGGGACGTTAAAACAGAAAAAATAATTACCCTTGCAAAACAGGACAAAAGAGCTGATGGAAGAAAAGCCGACGAACACAGGCCGGTTTCAATAGAAAAAAACATCAGCGAAAACGCGGACGGAAGCGCCAAAGCAAGAATAGGCGAAACAGAAGTCATAGCCGGCGTGAAACTTGTTCCAGGGGAACCATACCCAGACAGCCCTGACAAAGGAACCATCAGTGTTGGCGCGGAACTATTGCAGTTGGCAAACCCTGAATTCGAAGTAGGGCCGCCAAGAGAAAATGCAATAGAGCTTGCACGCGTGGTAGACCGCGGAATAAGGGAAAGCAAAACAATTGACTTCAAAAGCCTATGCATTCGCGAAGGAGAACTATGCTGGATTGGCTTCATTGACTTCTACGTTTCCAACGACGACGGAAACATGTTTGACACGGCCTCAACTGCAGCCATGGCAGCACTTGCCGAAACAAAGGTTCCAAAACTTGAAGACGACAAGGTTGTGAAAGGCGAGCACACAGGAAAGCTAAAGCTCCAAAAAAAGCCACTGCTTTCCACTTTCGCAAAAGTTGCAGACAAAACCTTTGCAGACCCAAGCCTTGCAGAGGAAAAGGCAATGAGCTCAAGGTTTTCCTGCGCAACAGCAGACGATTCAACGCTCTGCGCTTTCCAAAAAGGCGGAGTAGGCGTTTTCACAGAAAAAGAAATAGACCAATGCATTGACACTGCCTTCAAAAGGGCAAAGGAAATCAGAAAACTCGTGTAAAAGAGGTATAAAAAATGGCCAACACAAAGAAAGTGAAACAAACAGGCCGGCTGGGCTCAAGGTACGGCGTAGGAATAAGAAAAAGGCTTCTAAAAACAGAATCCAAACAGGAAAAAAGCTACGCTTGCCCCTTCTGCGGCTTCAAAAAAGTTAAAAGAAAAGCCTCAGGAATATTCGTTTGCAGGAAATGCCACGCAAAATTTGCAGGCGGAGCATACCTGCCTGTGACACTCCCAGGGTCAATACTAAAGAAAACCGTGCTTCAAAAAGGCTTCTCTGCAAAAGGAAAAGCCATTGAAAAAGACCTAGAGCACGCCAAAACAGAACCTGAACCAGAAAAAGAGGAAAAAAAGGAAAACAAAAAGAAGTGATCAAAAAATGGCTTTCAAATGCGCAAAATGCGGAGAAAAAATAAATTCCTTGCCTGAAGGAATAATAAGATGCCCAAGCTGTGCGAACAAAATCCTATACAAGGTAAGGGAAAATGTCGCAAAAAACCTCAAAGCAGAATGAATACAAGTTTTCCCTAAAGCTCTCTTTTCCAACCGAAAAGAAAGCCCAAATTGCCCTAAAAGCAGTCCAACCAGAAATGAAATCAAAACATGCAAGAAGAAGCACAACTTCCCTTAATATTAAAAAAACAACCATTTCAATTAATATCAAAGCTCAGGACAAAACGGCTTTGAGAGCAAGCTTAAACGGTTGCATTAACTCATTTATTCTTGCAAAGCGAGCAATGGAGGTTTGAACATATGCCTGAAGTAAACAAGGAAAAAATAGTTGCGTTCGAAAACAACAGAAGACAGCTTCTGAACATTTCAGCGCAAAAACAGCAGATACAGGTTCAAAGCATGGCATTAAAGCAGGCTTTGGATGAACTGGCCAAAACAAAGGAAAAAAAGGTCTACAAGGCAGTTGGCAACATCCTGATACAGGACGACACCCAAAAAGTCAAAAAAGAAATCAAGGAAAGAAAAGAATCCCTTGACCTGCGGCTAAAAACACTGCAAAAACAAGAAGACAGCCTGGTAAACAAGTTAAACAATCTGAAAGCAGAAATAGAGTCAAGCCAAAAGCCACCTGAAAAGACTGAAAGCAAAGAAAAGAAGTGACGCTTTTGAAAAACCTTTCTTTTTTCAACAAAAAAAAGGTTTTCATAATAACGCATGCAGGGGCAGACATAGACGCAATATGCGCTGCCTTTGCCCTCTACTCCTACCTTAAGAAAAAAAACCAGGCAAACATTCTCGTGCCAGACCACATTTCCCTGCCTGCAAAAAACTTTGCAAAAAAGCTTAAGATTCCATACCAAATAGCCAGAAACAAAAAACTAGGCAAAGCCGACACGCTCTTCTTAGTTGACTTCAACGACCTAAAAATGGCTGGCTCCCTGTCAAAAAAAATCAAAAACTTTTCAGGCCAAATACACCTAATAGACCACCACCAGCCAACAAAAACAAAAATCGCAAAACCAAAAAACAGTTTGGTGGAACCAAACGCAGTTGCATCATGCCAGCTTGTCCACCGCCTTTTGAAAAAAAGCCACGCCTCCATAGACAAAAAAACCGCGACATGCATTGCATCAGGCCTTGTCACAGACTCGGCCTTTTTCCTCACAGCCGGCCCTGAAACATTTTCCCTAATGTCAGAAATGCTTAAAAAAAGCAAAAAGCCGTTTGCCCACATCCTAAGCCTTTTCCGCCAAAAGCTCACCTTTGACGAAAAGATTGCAAAACTCAAGGCAGCAAAAAGAAGCAAAATATACCTGGTTTCAAACTACATAGTTGTGACCTCAGACGTAGGAGCCTTCGAATCAGACGCAGCCTCAGCTTTAACCAAAATAGGCGCAGACATAGCCTTTGTAGGCGACTCAAACGAAGGCAGGCTAAGAATAAGCGGCCGCGCAACCTCCACAGTGGTAAAAAAAGAGGGCTTTGACCTGGCAAGAAACGTTTTCCAAAAGCTTCCCAACCACTTTCCCGGTTCAGGAGGCGGCCACAAGGGCGCAGCCGGCTTCTCTGGGGAAGGAAAAGACATCTTTACAGCAATGGAAAAATGCCTGGCCCTGACAAAAAAATTCTTCAAAACAAAAAAAGGCTACCGATTCAAGGAATACACCTAGCATTCCATTACAACTTTAACCAAATCGCTCGGCTGCTTCAAAACAAAATCAGCCTTTACACTGCTCTTTACCACCTGGCCATACTTTGCCAAAGCAGTATGCATTCCAACACCCTTGGCTCCCTTTATGTCCCGCTCCGGGTTGTCGCCAACAAACAAAATCTCTCCAGCATTTAATCCAAGCTTTCCAATTGCCTGCTTGAACGGAAGCTTGCTTGGCTTAAGCTTTCCAGTATCCTCCAAGGCAACAACCAAGTCAAAAAACTCCGAAATATTCATTTCAGCCAAACGCAGCCAGGCCTGCAATCTTGGAGCGTCAGAAACAATCCCCAAAGAAAGCCCTTTTTCCTTAAGCCTTATCAAGGTCTCACGAACCTTGGGGTAAGGCATCAAATAGCTTGCCTTAAACCGCCTATAAGCGGCAATGCCTGCAGCCAAAACCCTGTAATCCACACGCCCCATTTCCTTCTTCAAAAACTCTTCAAAAACGTTCTGGTTTTCAATGCCTGCCTTTGCATACATTTCAAAAAGCCTTTTGGTGGCCTTGCTTTCATTCAAAGGCAGCCCTGCTTCCACCATTGCGCTTATTGCAGCCTCACTGCACTTTCTCTTAAAGCGCATGAAGTCCACCAAAGTGTTGTCCAAATCAAACAAAACAGCCTTCAAAGCCATGCAACAAATCTATAGCCAAATTATCCTTTTAAACCCTTTCAAACCAAAGCTATTTGACGCAACATGAAATGCCCAAAATGCGGATGCGAAATGCAGCGCACAGGACTCTCCAAAGCAGAAGGGCCAAACGTTTTCTCAGAAATAGAATGCCCCTGCTGCCACTACCGCATACAGCAAACCCCAAAAAGGCCCTCCCAGTAGGTTTTCAGATGCCAAGCGTAAAAGAAAGCCTTGAAAAAATAAGAGAAAAAATTTCGCTTGCTCCGCACCCACAAAAGGCGAAAATTCTTGCTGCCTCAAAATCACAGCCAATTGAAAAAATCCAGGAAGCGGCTGCAGCCGGCGTAAAACTCTTTGGAGAAAACTACTTGCAGGAAGCCGAAAAAAAGATTTCTCAAGAGCCAAACCTTGAATGGCATTTCATTGGGCATCTGCAAACCAACAAGGCAAAAAAGGCCGTGGAACTATTCAAATGCATTCAGACAGTGGACAGCCTCAAGCTCGCCAAAAAAATAAACGACGCTTCCCCCAAACCATTTCCTGTTTTTCTCGAGCTAAACATTGCATCCGAAAAAAACAAATTCGGCATAAAGCCAGAAAAACTTGAACCATTTTTTGCCAACCTGAAACAGTTCCAAAACCTTGAAGTCAAAGGCCTTTTCTGCATGGCCCCTTTCATGCCAAAAGAGCAAACAAGGCCCTTTTTCCAAAAAATGCGCTCGCTCTCCCAAACGCTTTCCCTCAAAGAGCTGAGCATGGGAATGAGCAACGACTACACCATAGCAATAGAGGAAGGCGCAACAATGGTCAGAATAGGCACGGCCTTGTTTGGAGAAAGGGAAAAATAAAAAAAAATAGAAAAAAAAAGCTGCCCAAAAAAAGGCAGCAATTTGTTTTTTTTTATCCGCCTGTGAAGAACCTTACGATTGCATCAAAGAAGTTCGCCGGAGGCGCAGGCTCTTCCTGGCCTTTCTGCTTCTGAACCTTTTCCTTGATCGGCTCTTTTTCGTCAGGGCATTCTTTTGCTTCGTAGCCGTCGGTGCAAACCTTTACCTCGCATCCTTCCGGCGTGCCATATGTTTTGCATTCCACTGATTCGCCGCTTGGGCACTCTCTTGAAACCTTGCCGTCACTGCATTCCACTATTGTACAGCCTGTTTCTTCGTCCAAAAACCTTTCACAGCTCACTGTTTCATCAGCGCATTCCTTGTCCTGGTAGCCGTTTGTGCACTCTTTGACAGTGCATCCTTCCCTGTCTTCATATGTTTTGCACTCGACTTCCTGGCTGCTGTCAGAACAAGCCCTTGTTTTTGTTCCGTCACTGCACTCCCTTATTACACAGTTTCCTTCCCTGTATTCCTCGCATTCAACTTCTTCTTCCGGGCATCTTACGTATTCTTCGCCGTTTGTGCATCGCTTGACAGTGCAGCCGTCTTCCCTTTCATACACCTTGCATTCCACTGTTTCCCTTGGGCATTCTCTGGCCTCATAGCCATTGCTGCATCTTTTCACAATGCAACCTTGTTCATCGAGGAATTTCTTGCATTCCACTGCCGGGCAAATGCCTTGAAGCCTGCAGCTGTTGAAAGTGTAGCCGTCTGTGCAAGAAATAATGATGCACCCGTCTTCGAGGTATTTTTTGCATTCCACTACTTCCTGTTGAACCGGCTCAACGCATCTAACCTGCCTGCAGCCCTCTTCATCCACGTATGTTTTATATTCAAGGCGCCTGTTTTTGCATGCCTGTATCTGGTTGCCTATTGCTGTTTCATCAGGGCATACTATGCCTGTTTCAACGCATTTTATCTGCCTGCAGCCGGCTTCGTCCACATACTTTTGGTAGTCCCATCCCTGGGTCCTACATTTGGCAACCATCCTTCCAAGCTCTTCTTCACTTGGGCAAATGTTTTCCCTGCATCTAACCTGCCTGCAGCCGGCGCCATCTGCGTAAAACTCGTAGTCCAGGCCGCGGGCCTTGCATTTTGCAACCATTGTGTCCAAGGTTTCCCCGTTTGGGCAAACAGTTGCCTCATTTATGCATCTTGCCTGAGTGCAGCCCTCTTCGTCCACATAGTGCTTGTAGCCCTGGTTTCGGGCCTTGCATTCCCTAACTTGCTTGTCAAGCTCTTCCTCGCCTGGGCAGTTTGTTGCACCGCTTACGCATCTAACCTGCCTGCAGCCTTCTTCGTCCGCATAGTACTCGTATCCTGACCCCTGTTCTTTGCATTCCATTGCCTCTTTTTCCAATTCCTCCATGCTTGGGCAGTCGGGTACAGGCTTCACGCATTCAACTTGCCTGCAGCCACATTTGTCTGCATAGTGCTGGTAGCCGTATCCATTCAGCTTGCATTCTCTTGCAGCCTTATCCAATTCTGCCTCGTCAGGGCAACCCGTTTTGCAGACTTCCACTGCCTGCACCTCTGCGTTGGTTGCTGCCGTGACCCTTGCATTGGTTGAAACAGCCAAATTTGTTTCAGCTATTGCCAGCCCAAGGCTAAGCGTCAAAAACAGTGCGACAACCACGTTTCTTTTCTTCATTGGCTTACCTCCTTTAAAAAAGTTTTTTTTTGAAACGGTTTCTGCCAGAATTAGTGTCTTTTGATTAAAATATTTTTCGGATTTGTTAAGCTAGTCCAGCTGCTTTATTCTCAAAAAACAGGCTTCGCATATGAATTTTTCCTGAAAATCCATTCCGGTCGGGCTCTTGTTTCCACAGAAAATGCATTCCTTGCCCTTTCCAGGCGTTTTAAAGTTGTCTGCCCAGGCCCTCAAAAGCTCCCATGAAACCCATTTTGGCATGAAAAGCTCTTTCAAAACAGATTTGTCGTTTCTCTTTATTTTCTCAAACTGGCTTGGCATCACCTTCTTATGCAGGTTTTTCAAAAACCTGGCTTTTTCCAAAGCCCCCTTTCTGGTCAAATCAATCAAAACCTGCTCAAAAAACTCGTTGCCCAAAATCCAATCACCCACTATCACTGCTTCACTTTAGGTATATTGCTCTCTTTCCGTTCTTAATCTTTGCCCTAGCCGAGCAGCCGGCTTGGCTGGGCAAGAGCCCATTTTCGCTTTGTTCAATGGGCTAGGCTTCGCTTACTTGAGGTATATTACTTTTTTTCCGCTCTTAATCTTTGCCCTTTGCGCGTATTTTTCCAAATAATGAACCGTGCTTTTGGAAATGCCTGTAACCCTTTCAACTTCCCTCAGGCTTTGAAAGTCTTTCCTCATTTCAAGGGCCTGCTGCATTTTTTCCAAAGGCATAGAAATTGGCCTTCCCGGCCTTCCCTCTTTTTCCAAAGAAATGCCTTTTTTTTCCAGCAAGGAAAGCTGTTTTCTTGGCATTCTTTCCAAACAGCTTTTGCTTAAAGAAACGGTTTCAAGGGCCGGGCATTTTTTCAAAACCTGCTTCAAATAGCTTTCCTTTAAGGGCCTTACAAAATGCAGTTTTTGGGCTTCTCTTGGAATTTCCCCAATGCTTGTTTCAGGCGAAACAGAGTAAATCATGCACAAAAACTAGGACGAAACCTTATTTAAGCCCAGGCCCCTTTTTAACCTTCTTAGCCAAAGCCCGCTTTGCAGCATACTTCAACCCAGACAAGACCTCTGTTTTTTCCACCGAGGTTTTTTCCATGCGGTAGCCCTGCTTGCTTTCCTTCACGTAAGGGCCGAGCCATTTCACGCTCTTCTTTTCCTTCAAGGCCTTCAAAATGCCTTCCGGCTTTGAAGACTTTGCCTCAAGCTTTGTTATTCCTGTTCCAAGCCTTGAAGGCCTGTGGGCATCTGACCCTGCAGTAACATAGCTTGCTTTTTCTGCAAGCTGGTATGGCTTCATGCACCTTTCCAGAATCTCGCGGCCTTTTTTGTCAAGTTTTTCCTTGCCTTTTTTTCCAAGCCGGCTTAGCCTGGTTTTTTTGCCAAAACGGCTTTTTTCCAAAAAGTCAAAGAAGTTCATTGGCTTGCGAACCCAGTTGGTGGCATAAAAAAAGCTGCTTACGTTCCCAAACATTCCATTGAATGCCTCCACACCGATTTCGTTTTTTTCAACAAAACTGTACAGCCTTTTTTCGCCCAAAATATAGGCTGCGCTGTCATAGCTTAAGCCCCAAGGGTGGGCAATGCTGAGCAAAAAGCCGTGCCTTTCGGCTATGCCCATGGCTTTTGCTATTGGAACCTTTTTTTCTCTCAGCTCTGAAACCTCGAAAATTTTTGAGTCTTCGCCAAAGGCAATCACATGCCCTATTTTTGTTGCAAGCTCCATTCCTGGAATAAGGGAAACGTTTCTCGGCTTTTTTTCCAAAAGCAGTTCAAAGGCCTTCTCTGGCTTCAAAAAAGAGTGCTCTGTTATTGCAACCGCGTCAAGGCCCTTTTCTTTTACCTCCTTCCAGTAGGCGTCTGCCAAAACCTCTTTTTCAAGCAAATGCGTATGCAAATCAACGGTAAGCTGCTTCATACAAAAACATGCTGCAGAAAACTATTTAAAAACAAAAAACCCTTCTTGGCGAAAGCCTTAAATTTCAGAACACAGTTATCAAATAAATGGTTGCAGTTTTTCCCTTGGCTGGCATTCTTGCCCTGGTTCACTTCTTTTCAGAATCATACGGCAGGCACCAGGAAAAATACCACATTCACCTGGTTTCTTTTTCCTCAGGCCTGTTTCTTTCAATAATCGTTCTCCAGCTTTTTCCAGAGTTCTTCAAAGGATTGCCGCACATCGGAGAAAACATTTTTGTTCTAATGCTTTCAGGCTTTGTTTTGTTCCATTTAAGCGAAAAATACGTCTACCAGCACATAAAGAACAAAAACGAAATGCTTCAAGACCTTGCATTCCTTCACGCCGTGGGCTTCTTCTTTAACCACTTCGTTGTAGGAATCGCCTTGTTCCTGGTTTTCCAGATTGAAAGCACGCTTTCAGGCTTTCTTTTGTTCATTCCACTGCTTTTACACACGTTTTCAAGCAGCCTGAGCCTAAACCATTTGGATTCGCATTTCAAAAGAAAAAGCCTTTTGGGCCTTGTTCTGCCCCTTGCCCCTGTTTTTGGAGTAACCTTCGCAACCTTGCTTAAACCAAACCTGGTAGCATACCACGCGCTTTTTTCATTCGTTTTGGGGGCAATGCTTTACATTGCCATCCGAGACATGACTCCAGCCGGGCAAAAAGGCAAGCCATTGCTTTTCCTTACAGGAGTCCTGTTAAGCCTTCTCGCAGTAACAGCCCTTTCCCTTGTTTAAAGGCCTTGGCTTAGATTTAAATTAGAAAAACCACTTATTCTTCCACAGGTGCAATTGCTTGCTTAACAAGTTTTACGACAAGTTCTTTAGCCGCCACGTTCGGCTGGTACGGGTAAGAGCCTATCTTCGCCTTTGGCTCGATAGGCTAACTTCACGTCACGGAAGTGGTTTCCTTGCTTAACAAGTTTTACGACAAGTTCATTTTCACAAACACTCTGCATTACAAGAAAAACAACTTCTTTTTGGTTGACCTGCCTTTTGTGATTTGCCCCTCCGAGCTTCTTGTGGGATTGCTTGAAACAGGCGACGAAGAGTTTGAAAAAAAGCTCTACCACGCTGTAAAAAAAAGCGTTGCAAACCACTTGATGCCGGACGTTAAAGCAGAGTTCGGCTTTTCAGGGCAAAGGCTTGTCTCTTTCCTTGAAAGCTACTTTGTTGCATCAGGCTGGGGCCTGATAAAAAACGTTGACCTGGATTTGAAAGCAAAAAAGGCAATTGTCCGCGTTTCCAACAACCCTTTTTCAAAAAGGCTTCATGGAAAAGCCAAAATGCCGGCAGACCACTTCATCCGTGGAATCCTTGCAGGCGTTTTCTCCCGCGTTTTCTCTGAATCAGTGGACTGCGTGGAAACACACTGCTCTGCTTTGGGCGAAGCAGACTGCGAGTTCATAATAAAAAAACAGCACGAATTCGACTTCGGAGACAAACGAGTCCAAAAACAGCTGCCATTAGAGCTTTAAAGAAAAGATTTATTAATATCTAAGCACTTCTTTTTTCGATATGGAGAAAACAAAGTTTGGAATACAGGGCCTTGACAAGGCGTTAATGGGCGGAATTCCTCCAGGAAACCTCGTTTTGCTAAGCGGGGGAGCCGGAACAGGAAAAAGCACTTTGTGCCTGCAGTTCTTGGTGAACGGAGCAAGCGTTTTTGGAGAAAAAGGCCTTTACATAAGCACAGAGCAAAGCCCGGAGGAACTACACAAGCATGCCAGAAAATTTGGCTGGGACCTTGAAAAGCTTGAGCAAAACAACCAGATAAGAATCCTTTTCTTTGACATCACACACGGAAACAACTTTTTGCAGGACGTTGACACAACAATCAAAGAATTCAAGCCCAAAAGGGTTGCAATCGACAGCATGACAACCTTAACCGACTCACTTATTATTGGCGGCATGCGCGAAGAAAGCTCTTTCTCCTTGGTTCAGGTCGTTGAAAAGGTTTCACCCATTCCAAGAACAGAGCAAATAATCGCAAAAAGCATTCTATACAAGCTTATCTCCGAACTCAAAAAATACCACTTGACAACCCTTTTGACATCGGAATTGTACGAGCGATCCAAAAGCCTTAGCGCTGACGGCATATCCGAATTCATTGCAGACGGCGTCATGCTAATGCACTACATTGAAATCGGCGTAGGCGAATACAGAAGCATGGAAATCAGAAAAATGCGGTACTCTGACTACGACAAGGACATAATCCCCTACGACATCACAGGCGAAGGCATCAAAATAATGGAAGAAAAAAAGTAGCTGCTTTTCAGCTAAGCCTAGCTAAAAATTCACTGAAACGGGGCCGCTAGTTTAACCGGCCTCATTTGCCTCAGCGGATCTGGTTCAAAGAACACATCGGTTTTTTCTACCTGTCCCTTGAATACACTGCCATCCTGTGTTACAACCCATTCCTGGTTCCCTGAAACCATTGAATACCAGGGCATGAACGCTGTCCCAGAATAAGAGTTTGGCTCCCAGGCCAGTGTTGCTTCCTTCGGCTTTTCAAAACCATTGCAGGCATTCCTTGCATCCCTGTAATCCTGCACTGATTGCCTTAAAACCTGCAAGTAATCCTTAGTGCACTCAAAAACATTCTTTACATACTCGCGGGTGCAGTCTACCCTGCATCTTATTCTTTCACGCCTGTCTAAACCACTGCATTCCTGCCTGCACTCGTTCTTTTCACTGGAAGCATTCTGCCTGCACTCGTTCTTTTCGGCCCTTGCCTCCCCCAAAACAGACCTTCTCGCTTCTTTGGCTTCGTTCAAGCAATCTTTCCTGTCCTCCCTTACCTGCTTCCAAGCCAGGTTTATGGCCTGCCTTTCAGACAAAGGCAAGTACTTTTCTCCTTCAGCATTCCATGTTGCCTGCTTGAAATGCCCGTCAGAAGCATCAAGCATTATGACGCCGGT
>CAZMUN010000020.1:0-20281 GCA_964569815.1 uncultured archaeon | reverse complement strand
GACGCTTCATAGTACGAGCTGACGATGACCATACAACACCTCTCAGCGCGTCAGGAAAGCCCTTCAGACTGTCCATCATTCTGCTGTCGGCCCTGGTAAGATTATCTGGGGTTTTATCCAATTGAACCGCAGCATCCACCCCTTGTAGTGAGCTCCCGCCAATTCCATTAAGTTTCACCCTTGCGGGCGTACTTCCCTGGCAGTGGACTTAACGGCTTCCCTTCGGCACCCCTGCACCACGTAGGTACTAGGACACCAAGTCCACATCGTTTACGGCTGGGACTAACCGGGTATCTAATCCGGGTCGCTCCCCCAGCTTTCATCCCTCACTGTCAGGACCGTCCTGGTCAAGCGCCTTCGCTACTGGTGGTCTTTCAAGGATCATAACATTTCACCGCTACCCCTGAAATTCCCTTGACCTCTTCCGGCCTCTAGCCCAATAGTTTCCTTGGCAATTCAGTTAGTTAAGCCAACTGCTTTCACCAAGGACTTTTTGAACAAGCTACGGATGTTTTAGGCCCAATATAAGCGGATACCACTCGTGGAGTACGTGTTACCGCGGCGGCTGGCACGTATCTTGCCCCCCACTTATTCGCCAAGCTATTTGGGCTTGGCAAAAGCACTCAAAGAGTGCACTCGAAATCCCCCTATCACACTTTCGTGCATTGTAAAGGTTTCGCGACTGCTGCACCCCGTAGGGCTAGGACCCTTATCTCAGTGTCCTTCTCCGGGCTACCTCTCTCAAGGCCCGCATGGATCAACGGCTTGGTGGGCATTTACCCCACCAACTACCTAATCCACCGCAGACTCATCCTTCGGCGCTTGCTTGCATGGTGCAAGAGCTTTAAGCAAAAGAACATTCCAGTATCTTTTGCCTATTAGGCATTATTCCCAGTTTCCCGGGATTAACCAATCCAAAGGGTAGATTATCCACGTGTTACTGAGCCGTTCGCCAAAGACGCCGTATACGTCTTTGAGACTTGCATGTCTAAATCGGATTTCGATAGCAGTGTCCTCCAGCAGGATCAGCTGGAATTACATCAAACAATTCTGGTCCTAGATTTGGGATGAATCGCCTCCAGAACTTAAACCTTTTAAAAAAAAGGTTTGCGAAAAATGCTTCGCTACCGCGTAGAGTGTTGCTTGATGTTTTGGAAACTTACTTGGAATTGGGTTTCTTTGCGTTTTCCTTGTAAAGCTAAAGCTTTACAGGGCCCTTCAAAACCTTTGCAGGTTTTTTCAGGGTCTATTAACACAAGCCTGCATCATCCCAAAAAAAGCTTTGGGACTCATCAAACCTTTTTTAGAAAAGGCTTATGCCTTTCTTCAAAAGGACAGGTCATAGAGCCTTCATGCTGAAAGCACGGCTTGTGCTATGAGCAATATTCCCCCTATGCTACCAGCAAAGCTGGTAAAAATTCGCATTCTCTGGAACAACCACAGTTTGCACTGCAGCTAGGCTCTCACTATACTATCTATTGCTTACTCTTATTTATATACTTTTCTATGGGTTTTTTTTTGACAAAAAATAGTCTGTTTTAAATAGTTCAAAGTCTTATATTCTTGTTATGCCAAAAAAGCCTATAAAGAGGAAATCTGCTTCCGGTGCAGGAAAGCCAAAAACCGTTGCTGAAACCGTTGCAGAAGCCTGGAATAACAGCAGGCCTGGAAAGGGCAGGCATGCGAGCGTTGTCAAGGCATTGCGAAAACAGGGCTTTGAAGTCATTCACAGCGTAAACGGGATTGACATAAGGCAGTCTGGCAGAAGGCGCCAATATTTCACTTGGCCTAGAAAAAGGGCTTAAAGCTTTCTTGCCTTTACAATTACATTTGTCGCAAGCCCAGGCCTTTTGCTTGCGATTTTTTCAAAAAAGAAGAAAAGGGGAGAAAGCGTTTTTCCCTTTCCTTTATGGGCTTCAAGCCCTGTCTTGCTTAACCCGCTTCCAGAAACCCTTTCAACTTTGAAGCCATTTTTTTCAAGCATTTCGACAATGCTTCCTTTTGTAAAAGCCTTTACATGGCCGTTAAGCAAACCAAAAGGGCTTCCATAGGATTGCCTGGAACCGGATTCAATGTAGTGAGGCAAGAACCCGAAAAGCAGCAGAACGCGATTGTACCAGCAGGCGATGTTTGGAACAGTCAAAACCAGGGCACCGTCTTTTTTTATAACCCTCTTGAACTCCTGCAAAACGGCGTCACTGTCAACCACATGCTCTAAGACCTCGCCGGCAAACAACCCGTCAAAAGACGCGGCTTTAAACGGAAGGCCCTCGCTATTTAGGTCAACCTGCTTTGCGTCAATCCCCTTGGCGTTTGCCTTCTCAACGTTTTCCTTTACCAGGTCAACTGCTTTGACTTGACAGTGCAAGGCATTTTTAAGGCCGAGGGTGATTTCCGCATCGCCGCATCCCACGTCCAAAAGCGTTCCCTCAAAGCCGTCTAAAAGCCTTGCGACTTTTTTGGCACGGGCGCTAAAAAGCTCGTTGTAAGACTTGCTGAATTTTTGTTTACTTCTGTAAATGCCTTCATTGTATTTCGAGGTATCCAAAAAAATCACCAGTCGGGCCTGTGGTCAGACCAAGTGTACTTTTTTTTGAGAAGAACATATGAAAGGCCATGAAAGGAATAACTCAGGACACCCATTTCTGACACCCGCCTTGCCGAAGTCTGGGTAAGCATTTTTTTGTTGAAATCGATTTTTCCCCTTTTTCTAAGCCTTAATGAGAGGTCTAAGTCCTCGCAAACCATGTCGTCTTCCCGAAACATTCCCATGTCCATGAAAGCCTGCTTTTGCACTGCGAAGTTGAAGCCAGGCAGCAAAGGCGAGCCAAGCTTGGTTGTCAGCCAGCTTTCAAGGCTCCACCCCCTGTAAAAGATTTTTTCAACAAAGGAATCCTGCGGCAAAGCAGTGAAGGGGCCTGTTGCTCCAACCACCTTTTTTTTTCCAGTGGCTTCTTTGACGCCCTCAAGCCAGGTTTTGGAAGCAAAGCTGTCGGCATCCAAAAAAGCAATCCAATCGCCTGAAGCGGCTTTCGCTCCCTGGTTTCTTCCAAAGCCAGCGCTCACCTTTTTGCATTTGACAACGCGGTCAGCTAGCTGTTTTGCAATCTTTACAGTGCTGTCAGTGCTGCTGCTGTCGCTTACAATTACTTCGTATTCAGACCCAGGCAGAGACTGGTTTTTCAAAGCATTTAAGCAAAGTCTGATGAATTTTTCTTCGTTGTAGGTGGGAACAACAACAGATATCATGTAAGAAAAGTATGCCCACAAACCTATTAATAGCATTTGGGGGAAAAGACCTGTTTGAAAAGAAAGATATTTATTCTTTTAACTTCAAATAGTTTCATGCTTCGATTTTTTTACGGTTTGGCAAAATTGATGAGGCCAATGGAATGGTCCAAAAGCTTTGGAAACATGGCTATAGCTTCCATAACAGCCTCCTTTTTTTTGGGCATTGTCTTAAACGAGTCGCGTTTCCTTATAGGCTTTGCTTCTGTTGCATTGCTTTGGTCAGGCCTATACGCTTTAAACGATTACACTGACTGGAAGGCGGATGCCTTGCATCCTGACAAAAAAAGGCGTGCGATTCCGTCAGGGCTGGTTCCGGCAAAAATAGCCTTGCTTTTTTCAATTGCCTTGATTGTTTTGTCGCTTGGAATAGCCTTTTTTCTCGTAAAATCGGTTCTTTTCATTGCCTGCATTCTTGCAATGCTTGCAAACCAATGGCTTTACACCATGAAGCCATGGAACCTCAAAAAAAGGCCGGTCGTTGACCTGGTTTCAGGTTCTTTGGTAAACCCTATTTTCAGGTTTTATGCCGGATGGGTCTTGTTTGTCCCAGCATTCAATGCGCCACTGCAGGTGCTGTTGTTTATTTTAGGAATACAGTTCGGCGGCTTCGGGTTGTACAGGATGTACAGCAAAGAGCATGAAAAAAAGCTGGGCCTAAAAAGCTCGGTTGTTTTGTTTGGCGAAAAAAACCTGAAAAGAATTTCTTATGCAGCGCTTGCAGTAGGCGCCCTGTCTTACATTGCTTCAACCCTGACAGCGCTTCCCCTAAAATACCTTGTATGGGGGCTTGCAATGGTTTTGGCTGCCCCGCTTTACAAAACGGCTTTGAAAAAACCACAGGACATTGAACACAGGCCAATGTACAGGCTGACCTACTTCCACTACCTGTTCTTCATCGCGGGCTTTATTGCATTATACTACATGCCTTTTTAGAATCAGCTTCTGGCACGCTTCCTCATATACTTCTTTTTCTTCTTCTTTCTCCGCATTTTCTTTTTCTTCCATTTCCAGCGCTGCCTGGCCTTGGTTTTCTTGAAACGCGAACTGTCCTTCTTTCTAGTGCCCATTGCAAAACCACTTAAAAAATCGAATAAGAAAATTAAAAGAAAAAGGGTTTAAAAGACTTCACCTTAAGCCTACCAGTAGACATTTACCGAAAAACCAGGCCTGTAATAGTAATCAGGGTAGTTGTAATAAGAGTAGTATGGCTCGTAGTAGTAAACAGAGGGATAATAATAAGCCCCGTAATCAGGCCAATAGTAGCCATTATAGCTGGTGTTGTAGTATGCCGGGCCATAATAGGACCTGTAACCAGCCCAGTCCTCGTACTGCCAATGCACGTAACCAGGCCACGCAGCCTGCCTGTAAGCATAATGCCCCGGCTGCCCAGAAGCATGGTTATATGAATAGCCTGGAATGTAAGAAGAATCACAATAGCCTGTACCGCAGGCAGCTGCACTCAAAGAAAGCAAAACAACGCCTGCCAAAACCAAAAACAATTGACTAGCTTTCATAATATAATTAGCAGCAAAACCAATATATAAACCTAACTATTTAACCAAATAAAGTTAACTATTCTTCTTTTTTTGGCCTGAAAACAGCCTCAGCAATGCTTTTCATATGCCTTACTTTTTTCAACGCGGTTTCGTTTCCGACCTGCTCGTATAGCTTCATGGCCTTTGCCAAGGCATCCGCAAGAAGCCCTTTTGCTGCCTTGTGCTCTAGCCCCTGCGAATCCAAGGCTATTTCCTTCATCTCCTGTGCAACCAAAACAAAAAAGTCTGCTGCCTGCTGTTCCACAGCATGCTTTTCAGCCCTTTCCACAAGCTGCTTAAAAATCCTGCCGACTTCATTATAGCGACCATCGTTGAAATTAGCCCAAACATCGTTTTCAACGCCCCTAAAAAGCCTTTTCATGTAAGCCTGCTCAACCGAAACTTTTGGCAAAGCTTTTCTCCAAAGCCTGTTCACCTCACGGGCGCGGGCCTTGCTCACAAGCTTGACCGCTTCGCCGTTTGGTTTTGGGCCAGAAGCAACCTTGTTCAAAAGCCTTGTCAAATGCTTTACCCTGCTGTACTGGCTTGGGTATGCTTTCAAAAGAGCGCGAAGGTTTCGCCTCACAGAATCCAAGTTTTTTGGGTCAAGCTTTGCCGGAAGAGGCTTTTTTTGCACACGCTTTTTTTTCATAAAAGAAGTAATTCCATGGAAATATTTAACCATTTCCCTGCAGAAATCAGCAGGTTGTTCCAACAAGGATTCCGTTCACGTACTTCAAAAGGCAGGCACCAGAATCATCGCCTTTCCTTACACTTATGTCGCCTGAATAGCCTGAAAAGCTGTTCATTGAAACATTGCCATCAAACCTTACATCTGAATTGGCGTGAAGGCTGTAGCCGTTTGCCGTATCAACTACCTTCACCCAGTCTCCACCGTCAGTTACATACATTCCCGACCCAACACTGTTTCCATTAATGTAAGCCGTCCAGTCTGCAATGTCCTCGTTTGTAACAGTAAAAGGGTATGAGGAACTGTATGAGCCAACACTCAGGTAGCCGCCGCAAAACATGTCGTACACAGTGCCAACGTAGTCTGCATCCAAAGAGCCCGAGCCATCGGTGTAAATGTTGCCAGAGTCCATGGTAATGGTTGAACCCTCCAAAGTAAGATTTCCTGAACCATCTGTTGAAAGCCCAGAACTGTCTGAAAAGACAGCAGCGCCTGAACCCATATGCAAACTGTTTTCAAAAAAAGCTTCATTTGAAAAAAACGCTTTCCCTGAAACACCTGCAGTTGAAAGGTTTGCATCGCCCGTCAAATTGACAGTGTTGGCAATGTCAAATCGCCTTTCGTCTTCCATCCATTTTATGAGGCCGTCGTTTCCTGAATCAAACCTTAGGCCAATGTCGGCATTGTTTCCGCCCGGCCCGCCTGTTATTGCAACCTCGTCATCGTTTGAGGCAGTCAAGTTAACAAGCTGTCCCGGCCCAAGAGTCACATTGCCTGAGGCAAGCAAATCAGCATTTGACACCACAAGGTTTCCGCCCCAAGGGTTTACCTGAAAGGAAGCGTTTGCAATATCCATTGAATCAGCCGTAACTACCCCAAAATACCCTCCGCCCGAGGCACCAATGTTTGAAAAGTTGCTGTCTGCTGTTGCTTTTATTCCTTTCTCTGCAAAGATTACATCATCTATTTCTAGTTCCCCATCTACATTGAGGTCTTGTGATATTTGAATGTTTCCGCTGAAAACCCAGGGGCTGCCTGAGGTGTCAAGCGTGTGTGCCCCTGAGTTGCTTGCAATATAGTCGGTGTAAATGTCTCCATAAAAAATTGATGCAGTAATGTTTCCTGTAGTGGTAAGGTTTCCGCCACTCCATTCAATCCAATTTGATCCACTATTGTCATACCAATAAGTTGATTCAAGTCCGTTTATAGCGAAAATTTTTCCTGTTAAATAGGCATTATTTGAAATTCCAACGCTTGCAAAGTTGCTGTCTCCTCCGTATGTGTGTTTGCTTGAGAATGCGCTTGGCCCTGAGCCGAGTTTTATCATTGGTTGCTGCCTTGTTCCGTCAACAAGGATGCTTAGCCATGTTTGTGTGTTGAAGTCCACGTTGTTCAAATAGCTATCGGTGTTTATGTCGCCCAGTGTTGTGTTGAAGACGCCGTTTGCTGTTGTTATGCTGCGTGTTTCTGCCCATAAGAGGCTTCCGGTTGAGTTGTTGTCGTACAATTCAAACAGCATAGGGTATGTGCCTGTTAAGGCATTTCCTTGTGTGTCTGTCAGCTTGCCTTGAACCGGAATAGCTTCCGAAATGGCAAAAACTCCGTTGAAAAAAACAGTTGATGACATCAACAGGGCCAAAAACAAGGCCGTTCTTGCGTTTACCTTTTGCGAAAACATGCCGGTAAAAATAGAGTTCATTCTATTATAATAGGTTTTTGTTCAGCCAAAACCGTATTTATTTTTTTGGAAGCCAGCAGGCTAACTTTTTTAATATGCTTTAGGGTTTTAAGGAGGGGCTTGCTGCAAAAAGCTTAAAACACCTATTAAGAAGGGAATATAGTGCTCAACTGAAAGAGCCTTAAGCCATTCAAGGGTTTTAATGGATTGATTCAAAACGGCAAACTCTGAAAAAGACAATTCCAAAATAATGGCCCTGGTTTTCGTAGGCGGCTTGATTATGGGCCTTTTTGCAGCCCTTGCATATGACCCAAGCCCAGAGAAAAGCCAGGAAACCGATTGCCCTGCATTTGAACCACAATTGGTTCAACAGAGCCCGAAAAAGCTCCGAGGCTGGTACCTTTGCGAAAACAAGTGGTGCAAGCAGCCGAGCCCGATTTTAAGCATGGGCCCCTATGCAGGAAAATTCGGTTTCCGTTTCAAAACAGAACTGCCTTTTGAGGAGATTAGCAAGGCAAACCCTGACAGAAACTTTGTTTTCCTTTTGGAAAAAATAAACCGGAACACTTTAGTCAACCAAGCCAACTCCCTTGAAAACATAGAGTTCCTGGTTGACTTGCGGACAAGCCAGCTTGTTTACGAATACCACACCGAAGGCAGAACGGTTTTTCTTAAGTCTCCGCCAACGGATTTTGGAACAGGATGGCATGATGTGAACATTTTTTGGGGAGAAGAAATGGCTCTCTACTTGGATGGAGAGCTTATTGGCAAAGCAGAAGAAAAGGGCTTTATGAAGCCTGGCACAGACACCTGCATTTTTTTAGGCAGCAACCGAGACTGCGAAAAACAATTGGTTGGAGAAATAAGAGGCCTTACTGTCGGAGTCGAAAAATGGGGCCAAGAGTTAGGCCTGCAAAGCTGAAAAAAATGCCCCAGTCAGGATTCTTGCCCTGTTTAGGGGTGGAGTCTGGTGGGTTTTTGCGTGCGTTCGCATCCATACTTCTACTTTTCTCGTCTTGCCTTACTGCCGGTAAGCCTTTTTTCTAATTAGAAATTGCCCCAGCTGGACAACAAACAGCTTTACAATGCCCTCCGCCTGTTCACAAAGGCTGGGTTGAACTTTTTCTGCAGAAACAGTATAATGCAAGGTTGCTAATCAGGATATCTTTGCGGCCGTGATTTTTACAAACTCTGTTTTGGCTTTTCCTGGTTTAACTTGCTTGTTTTTTTCAAAGAATTTTATTTGTTTGAAACCAGCTTTTCTCAAGAGTTTTGTTAACAGGCCCTGCTTTAGTTTGAAGGAGGTTGTTTTGAACACTTTTAATTCTCCTGTTTTGGGCTTGATTCTCAGTACGTTGAAATCAAGGGTTTTGTCAAAGTGGTCTAAAACATATAGGTACAAGTTTCCTTTTACGCCAGGCCTTACAAAAAATCTTGTCTGTTCTTTTTCGAGCTGGTCATAGTTCCTGATGCTTAAAGCGAGTGTGCCGTTCTTCTTTAGGACTTTGTGAAATGCTTTGAGTGCTTTAAGGGTTTCTTTTTCACTGAGCATGTGGGGCAGGCTGTTTCCCATGCATACAACAGCATCAAATTTTCCTTTGCCAAACTTTTTACCTACTTTTCTAAAGTCTAGCTTGTGAAGGCTTGCTTTGGCTTTGCGTTTTGAAAGGTTTTTCTTGGCTTCGCTCAGCATGGCTGGGCTTGAGTCAGAGCCGGTTACTTTGTGGCCGAGTTTTGAAAGCAGCCAGATATGAAACCCTGTTCCGCAAGCGCAATCCAGAACCTTAAGAGGCTTTGACCCAAGAATTTTTTTGAAGAAAGCCTTGTGTTTTGGCGTTCGTTCTCGCCAAGTTGCCAATAAGTCGTGCTCTTTTGCGAATTCCTTGTAAAACCCCATATTTTCACCAGTTTATTTTTTGCCCTATCCTGTTCATTTCTTTGATTAGTGTTTCTTGTGTTTCTTTTTCGGATGCAGTGTGGCCGGCGATTGTGTAAATGAGTTTGCTTTGTTTTATTTTTTTGTGCAATCCATAGGCTGCTTTTGGCGGGCAAACAAGATCGTACCTGCCGTGCACTATTGTTGTAGGTATGCCTGAAAGCTTGTGCGCGTTTTTTAGCAGCTGATTTTCCTTTAGAAAGCATTTTTTTGCCATATAGTATGATTCGATTAAAGCACATGCTTTGTAGTTCCATTTTTTGAGTTTTTTCCTGATTTTTTTTTCGTCCGATTTTAATCGGGATATTCTGCTTTCGTAAAAAGTCCATTCAAATGCAAATGTTTTCTTTGTTTTTTTGTTTTTTGAGCGCATTTGCCTGAAATAATATGCTTCCACATGTTTTTGGTGTTTTTTTGGAACAATGCTCAAAAGCCTTTCTCTTGCTTCAGGACACATTTCTTTTGCCGATTTCTCCAAGAAGTACGAAATGTCTTCAGAGGATGCAAGAAAGATGCCTCTTAAGAGCATTCCTGCCACTGTTTTTGGGTGTTTCGTGGCATAAGCAAGTGCAAGTGTGCTGCCCCAGCTTCCGCCAAACAGGAAAACTTTGTCTATTTTCAAGTGCTTTAAAAGCTTTTTTACGTCCCCGGCAAGATTTTGCGTTGTATTGTTTTTCAGTGAAGCAAAAGGCTTGCTTCTTCCAGCCCCCCGTTGGTCAAATAGGATTGCATTAAATTTTTTTGGGTTGAAGAATTGCCTGTCGCTTTCCCTGCAGCCTGCTCCTGGTCCGCCGTGCAAAAACAAGACTGGCTTGCCTTTCGGGTTGCCGCACAGTTCATAGTATAGGCTGTGCCCTCCTCCCACATCCAAATAGCCTGTTTTGTATGGTTTTATTTTTGGATACAATTTTGCCATCTAAAACACCTTTTGCACAGTAAGCCTTCTAATAAGATTGATTTCGTTTTTTATTAGCGGTATTTTTTCTTTTTCTATGTCAACCTCTGTTACTAGTGGCTTGTTTAATTCAAACACTGGCTTGATTTTTTCAAGCGTTTCTTCTGAAGCTTCTACTAGAAGGCTGTGGTCTGCGTTGCCTGGCTTTGCTGTTGCATTCAAATGAAGGTATGTTATTTTTTCACCAAGAACTGAAATGAATTCTGTCGGGTTAATGCCGTTTGCCATTGCGTGGTTTACGTCAAAGCAGAACCCAAACAGGGGCCATTTTTTGAAGAAGGCCTGAAACTCTTTTGGATACTGCCAGCCTTTTCTGCTTTCGCCGTCTGGCAGGTTTTCAATGCAGGCATTAACCCCTGAGTCGATTAGAACTGAAAAGTCGTTAACGTGGTTTGGGTGGAATACGACTTTGGCAAGGCTCACTTTATCGTTTATTGATTTTATTTTTTCCAATACAGTTTTTGTTTCGTTGTTTTTGCCGTAGTAGATTCCTTTTACCGGAGCGTGAAGGGTAACGAATTCTAGGCTGTTGAGAAAACTTGCGTCTTTTTCGCTTAGTTCAAAGCTGTCAAATTCTTCTTTTGGAATAAAACAGAGCTCTACGCCGTCTATCATGCTGCCAAACTTTTGTTCAACGAATTCAATTGCACCCTTCTTTTCACAGCCCCAGCGAACGCTTCCAGTTGAAAGGCTTAGGATCGTTGAACGGCTGCTATTCATAGTTCTTTCTCCATGAAAAACCAGTTCGTGTCTTTGAAGCCTTTTTTCAGGTACATTCGGTAGGCTTTTGCTTTCCTGTTTGCTGCCAAGTACAAGACATTGAAACCGTTTTCTTTGGCGAATTTTTCAATGAATTCAAGTGCCTGCTTTCCAAAGCCTTTTCCTTGCTCTTTTGGGCTTACCGCGAATTCTGCCACCCAGAGATACCTTCCTTTTGCGTAATCAAATTGCTCACAGAACATGAAGCCAACCAACCTTTTATCTTGCTCCAGGCAAAAGCACAGTTGCGGCGCTTCCTTCAGCTTTTCCTCAAGTCTTGCCCTTGCGGTTTTCGCTGTCCAGTTCTCCTGACCTGCAAAGGCCTGAATCATTATTTTTATGCAGTCAGATAAATCGTTTCTTGTTGCTTTTCTTATTTGCATTCCTACCACCAAAGTTCTTTCTCCATTAAGATTACTTTGATCCCAATGTCTTTTATTTTGCTTTCTTTTGTTTTCCTGTAGCCAAGTCTTTCATAAAAGGGTTTTGCGCTTGGGTTGGCTTCAAGAGATAATTCAGTGTAGCCTTTTTGACTGGCTTTTTGTTCAACTGCTTTCAGGAGTTTTGTTCCTATGCCTTTTTGCTGGAATTCAGGTAGAACATAGAGGCTTCGCAGTTCCCCTTTGTTCAACCCTGTTACACCTACAATCCTTCCATTTTCTTGATAAACCAGCAAAGCATCAAAGCTTTTAGACCTTGCCAGAAAATTCTCTTTCGTTTCATGCTCAATAAGCCAAGTTAACTGTTTTGTTGAAAGCTTTTTGTCTGACTCAATTGCTTGTTTGGCAACTTCTGCGCAAGCGACTTCGTCCTCTTCCCTAAACCCCCTAATAGGCATTTGCTCACTTTCTCCCGTGCTCTGCGCGAATCTCAGCAGGTAGCCGTCTGGATCCATTACTAGGAATTCTTTTTGTCCGAGAAGCGTTTTTCCTTTCCTGTACCAGTTTTCCTTTAAGGGAACCTTGATTGGCCACTTGTTTTTCCCCAATTTTTTCACTATATCATCAATGTTGTCGACCTCGATTTGAAAGTTTATTCCTCTGCCGAATGGATACTTAAGCTTTCCTGTTTTCCAGTAGTCGTTTGTTTGTTCAAGCATTAGCTGGCTTCCCTGCAGTGAAAGGAAAGCAAATTTTGAGTCCTCACGCTGGTATTCCACTTTGAAACCGAGGGTTTCCGTATAGAATTGAATGCTTTTGTTAATGTCACGAACACTTAATTCAGGAATGAGTTTATTGAACTTCATAAGGATAACCTTTAGCCTGTTTTCTTGTCTTTCCATTCTTTTGCGAGAAGGGAGTATGCCAGCAAATCATGCTTTTTGCCTAAGCCACTTATCAGCGATTTCCTTTCTTTTCCCTCGTATTTGGCGCCAGCTCTTTCAATGACTTTTTTGCTTGCTTTGTTTTTTGGCACGCAGCTTATTCTTACCCTGTTTAGTTTTAAGCGTTTGAATGCAAATTTCAGCAAAAGCTGTACTGCTTCTGACATGAAGCCTTTTTTTCTGAATGGCTTGCCTAGCCAGTATCCTATTTCCGCTTTCTTATTCCTCCAATCTACATGTGTTAGGGACGCACTTCCAAGCAGTGTATTTGTTTGTTTTGAGAGTATCGCAAAACAGAATTCCTCCTTGTTCTTAATCTTTTTCCTTGACATTGAAATGAATTCTTTCGCATGCTTTTCTTCGTAGGGGCTTGGAACAGTTGTAAACCTTGCAATGCTTTTGTCACAAGCAAGGCCATTCAAAGCCTTTATGTCGCTTGGCTTCCAGATTCTGAGAAAAACTTTTTCTCCCACAAGCTTCAAAGTTTCTGCTTCCATTCTTGCTTCGCCTTTTCTTTTGCTTTCCTGGCGTCTTCTTTTGTGTTTGCCTTTTCGTTTCCGAACACGTGCGGGTTTCTTCGCTTTAGCTTGTGTTCCAGCAGTTCAAGAACTTCGTCCATTGTAAATAAACCTTTTTTTTCTGCTACGATGCAGAAGTCTATCCAGCTCCACAAAACGTCTCCGAGTTCTTCTTTTAGTTCTTGCCAGTCTTTCTTATCCACTGCCATTCTGGCTTCGATGGCTTCGTCTACCAAGTCCTTTTTCAAGAAGCCGAAGTCGTGTTCTTTGGCTTCGGGGCACTTTTGGGAGATTGCTTTAACAATTTCTATGATTTTGTCGAAGTCTTTTGGGTTCATTTGTAATCTATTGGGTTTGCATATGTTTTAAGCCTTATTTTTGCGAGCCCGCAGGGATTCGAACCCTGGACACCTTGGTTAAAAGCCAAGTGCTCTGCCAGACTGAGCTACGGGCCCTTATTTTGTTGGCTTCATTTGGGGGAATAGTATCACGTCTTTTATGGTGGGCTGGTTTGTGAAGAGCATTACCGCCCTATCTATTCCTATTCCTAGGCCGCCTGTTGGTGGCATGCCGTGTTTGAGTGCTTCTATGAATTCTGTGTCTATTGGATGGTTTTCTCCTTTTACCCTGCCTTGTTCTGCCTGTTCTTTGAAGAATTTTTCTTGGAGCTGCGGGTCGTTGAGTTCCGAGTATGCGTTTCCTATTTCCCATCCGTTGATGTATGGCTCGAATCTTTCTATGAGGGCCTTGTTTTTTCTATGCAGCTTGCATAGCGGTGTTGTTTCCTTTGGGTGGTCTGTTACAAAGGTAGGCTGCACCAGGTGCTCTTCGCAAAAGTGTTCGAATAGCTCGTTTATTGCCAGGCCTCTGTTGAATGGTTCTGTTTCCAGCTGGTTTTGTGTTAGGGCTTCTTTGAGTTCTTGATCTGTTGCTTTTTCCGCATCAATGTTTCCGTACTTTTTCAGGCCTTCGTATACGCTTACCCTTTTCCAGGGTGCTTTCAGGTCTATTTCCTTGCCTTGATAAGTTATTGTTATTGTTTTGTTCAGGTTTTGGGCTATGTGTTCAAACATTTTTTCTGTTAGTTCCATCATGTCGTTGTAGTCCCAGTAGGCGGCATAGCATTCCATCATAGTGAACTCGGGATTGTGTGTTTTGTCCACATCTTCGTTTCTGAAGTTTTTGCATATTGTGTAGACTTTTTCAAAGCCGCCTATCACCAGCCTTTTCAAGTAGAGTTCCGGGCTTATTGATAAATAAAATTGTGAGTCCCATGCGTGGGACTTGGTTGTGAAAGGTCTTGCGTTTGCTCCGCCGTATGTTGGCTGGAGTGCGGGCGTTTCCACTTCCAGAAACCCTTTGTTATCAAGAAAGTTTCTAACCAAAGCAATTATTTTTGCCCTTTTTTGGAAGACTTGTTTTGTTTCAGGGTTTGCTATCAGGTCAAGGTGCCTGTTTCTATACCTTGTTTCAACGTCTTTTAAGCCGTGCCATTTTTCAGGCAATGGCTTTAGAGCTTTGCTGAGGAACTCTGCTTTTGTTAGAAAAATGCTTGGCTCTCCTCTCCTTGTTTTGTAAGGATAGCCTGTTACCCCAATAAAGTCCGCAGTGTCGGCCACTTTTAGCAATTTAAATTCTGTTTCGCTTAGGTTTTGCTTTGAAGCCACAGCCTGTATTGTTTGGCTTTGGTCCTGTAAGTCTAAGAAGATAAGCTTGCCGAAAAGCCTTTTTGACAAAATTCTTCCAGCACCTACTACCGTTTCACTGGCTTTTTCTCCAAGTTCAAGCCTGTTGGCTATTTGCTTTATGTTTTCAAAATCTGTTTTCTTTGCCTGCATTTTGTAGGGATATGATTCGGTAAGTCGGCCTATTTTTTCAAGGTTTCCTTTCCTGCTTTCCACCAAGTCTTCGAGCGCCATCTTTCTTTCACTTTGTAGTAAGTTTAACCAGGATTGTTCTTAAAGTTCTATCAGTCACTCCATGTACTTCGATTTTTCTTTTCTTGATTGCCTTCAGTTCCTGTATTATTTGCTTTGAAAGAACTTCACCTGGAAGCGCCAGCGGTATTCCTGGCGGGTATGGAATTATTGCTTCTGCACAAACCTTGTTTTCGCAATCGTCCAGAAAACAGGGCCCTGTATTCATTCAGGCACGCCTCCTACCTATTTTCTTCAAGGACTTGCACAACGCGTTCGCGGTTTCGAAAGTGTCGCCAATTGTAACCAAAAAAAGGATTGTGTCTTCTGTGCATTTCTCTGGAACAATGTGCTCTCGCTTTAACAATTCGGCTTTTTTGAACGCGTTCTTGGTTTTCACAAGAATCTTGTTGTGGTCCAATCCAAACTCTGTTCCTTCAACAGCCTCCTCTCCAACCAAAGAAAAGCCATCCATGCTGGCAATCTGCTGCCTTATCTCCTCCGATATTTTGAAAGACTCGTTAACAAGCTCTTTTCCCCTTGACTGCATTAAAGCCCTAATGTAATCCAGGGAAGCGAGGAAGGGATAGAACGGGCTTGTTGAAGTGAAAAACCGGTAGGTTTCGTTCACCTTTTCAGAGTTTAGGGTTCTTGAATTTGTGTGAAGCATAGAGGTCTGTGAAAGGCTGCCCAGTATTTTGTGCGTTGACTGGGTTGCAATATCGGCTTTAACGCTCATGGCACTATCAGGAAACTTATCAGAAAAATGGAAATGCGGACCCCATGCCTCATCTACCATCAAAGGCACTTGGTAGCTTCTGGCTATTTTGGAAATCTTTTTCAGGTTTGCGGAAACACCCTCATAGGTTGGAGAGGTAACAATCACGCCCTTGGCATCGCCGTTCTTCTTTAAAGCGTCTTCGATTGATTCAGAAAAAACATTTAGCGGAATTGAGCCTGTTTCGGTTTGCACAAACGCGGGGTTCAGTTGCCGCAGGATTGCGCCGGCCCACACAGACTTGTGTAGGTTTCTGGAAATGATTGCCTTGTCTTGGGGTTCAAACAAAGAAAAAATTGAAACAAGGTTAGACATCGTGGTTCCGCCCAACACAAAGTAAGTACGCTTAGCACCAAAAGCTTTGGCTGCAAGATCAAGCGACCTCCTTATCGATGCCTTTGGGTCATGCAAGGAGTCTATTTCAGGGCAGGAAACGGACAAATCTGTTCCATAAAACGATTTTGGAATATAATCAGTCCAACCGATTTTCTTAAATAATTGACCGCTTTTATGTCCAGGCGTATGAAAAGAATGGTTTCGCTGATTAGCATAATCCAGCAAAGCAGAATAAATTGGAGTTTCTACATCAAGCGTTTCCATGATCAACCTAAACCCTGCAAAAATTGTGATAAACACGCTTTTCCCATCCAAATGTATAAGATGGCGTATGTGTTTTGAGTTCTATTGCTCGCTGTCCCATTTTTCAACCTCTTAAGCAATTTCTATTTTTGTAGAATTATAGTCCCTTGGTTGGATTTTTTTCAACCAAATGGTTGATTCTGGTTCTTGTAAACGATACTCTTCTTCTAGCCTAATGCCTAGCTCTTTAAGGCTTCTAATCCAGTCAATGCTCAAGGCGTACTTTCTCTCCTTCTTCACCAGCACCTTGTTTTCAACAAGCTGTTTTAGCGCTTTATAAACCGCCTGTTGTGAAACTGTCATCGAATAGCGCCGCAATATCGTAAAATATATTTGTTTTAAGGAAAGAGGCCAGTCTTGGCTTAAAACCCCTACAACAGCATCTTTAACTTTTCTTTCACATTTCAAACCATCATATAAAGCAAACATCAACATGCTTCTCCAACCCTTAAATAATAACAGGTGCAATCCTGGGCTTTTGGCCAAGCAGGAAAGCACCTGACTTAGAAATTTCTTCACTCTTGATTTATATTATTAGTTATAAAATTAGTCGCGGTTGTGGAGTCTTTCTTCAGGGTTATTTGTTTTGTGTAATTTTTTCTGCTAGCATGTCCGGATAACCCTTTTCGGGTGCAGGAGTATAATCTAATTCCAATTGTTTAAGAAAGTCAATGCAGGCTTGTTTTGTTTTTTCTGATCCGCCAAAGTTTTTTTTGGCTTCTATTTCTAGAAAAGATCCTAATTTTGATATTTTGTCAAAGCATGCTTTAAAGTCTTGGTTTTCAAAAACTTTTCTGTGTTTTTTTACTGTGACAAAAGGCTTGAAACCCAATAGAGTAAGAATTTCACGCATTTTTGCCACATTTTCTACTTCTATTTCAAATTCTTCAGTGTATTTCTTTTTTCCTTCTTTTATATGGGCTATATGGTATTCAAGAGTTGGTTGCGCTCCGTGTCTTATTCGAAGATATTCTCTAATGCCTGGCTTTTCGTAAAAGTTTTTTGAAGGATGTGAAAAGTATTCGTCGATTTGTTTCCTTTCTTTTTTTAACTCAAGTTTCTGCATTAGTTTTTTTTCCATTTCATTCAGATTTTTTACTCTTGTTCTTATTTCAATTTCAATCATTTATGATCGCCTTTATTATTTCTGAGGCTTCTTCATCAAACTTTTCTGATTCTCCAGAAATGTAGTAATCTGCGTGCCCTAAAAGAAGCCCTACGTTGAAATTTGGTTTTTCTTTCAATTTACCCATTTCCAAATCGTCTCTTTTTATAAGTTGCTTTTTTGTTAATTTAAAATCCCCTTTTTTTGCTCTCTTGAAGCGTTCTTTTTTATTACAAATTACGCCTACAAGGTAGGTTTGGAAAAACTGTTTCAGGAACTCGTATTCTGCAACGCTTCTGACAGAGTCAACAAGCGCAAATTTTTCATTCGGGAGCGTTTTTTGGATTGCTTCAAAACTTCGAGTCATGACTCCTAGTGGGCCGTCCTCTTCATAGATTTTTCTGCTTACGTCCATTACATTTTCATATGTTAATGGTTTCTTTCTTTTAATTGTTTCTTCTTTGAGTATTTTGCCGATGTAAATGTTTTTTATGCCAAATTTTTTCTCGGCTATTTCTCTAAAAAAACTTTTGCCAGAGCTCGCCAACCCTGTTAGGCAAATTAGTTTTGTCTTGCTTTTTTTTATTCTTTTAAACTTAATTAAGTTGTCCTCTCTTATTAAACAGGGTTTTATGTCGCCGTTTGGCATGATTCTAACGGCATAAGGGCCTTCAACGCACTGGTTTTTTTGTTCGCAGTTTTCACACAAAGGGTTCTCATTAATTCTTTTTCTGTATTCCTCGTTTCTAAAATCATTTATTTCTACTGCTGTTCCATCTGTGAAAGTGTACAAGATTTCGGGCACAAAGGATTCTTTATTGATCTGCTTTTTGGCAACCTGTTTGTAAAGCTTTAGTATGCTTATGGCCTGCAAACTTAGGGGGTAAGGAGTGTCTTCTGAAAGCCGTGAAAGGATTTTTAAAATAATCTTATTGTCCCTGCAAAAGTTGGCGATTTCCAAAATCTCGTCAGGAAAATTCATTCCGGGAATTAGGACACAATTAGCTTTTACCTCTTTGAAGAACTTCCTCGAAAGCGAGACGTTCTCCAGAACCTTTTCAATGCAATCGCATCCGTTAACTGAGTTAGCTATCTTGTTTCTAAGAGTGTCAAAACTTACTGTTAGCCTGTCGAGCCCAGTGTTTTTCATTTGCTGAAGGTTTTTCTCATCAAGCATTGTTCCATTGGTTAGAAGAGAAACGTCTTCAAATCCTTTTTCCTTAAATATTCCAATGGCTTGCATCAGGTTCTTTGCAAGAAGTGGTTCACCGCCAGTGAATTTAACCTTTGTGAAGCCCTGTTTACGGAAAGTTTCTGCTAAAAATCGCATCTCATTTTCTGAAAGAGAACTTGTGTAATCCTTTAGCATTCCCTCTTTATGACAGTAGATGCAATTGAGGTTGCATTTTTCGGTAAGGCACACTCTCAAAGCGGGTTTTATTTTATACTGCGAGAAGACGTTGTTTATTTGCTGTGTAACGCCCTTTGTTTCATGCAAATAAAAAGACATGTTCCTACAACAAAAATATCTTTGGATAATTATTTAATAACATCTATTATAATAATAGTATAACTTATGGTTTAGGCTTAGGTCGGGTTTTATGAAACAGATAACAAGCAACATTAAACTGGAAGAAAAATTTACTATCTCCAGCCAGGATAGAGAAACCCTTAATTCAATAATAGAAAACAGAGAAGAACAAACCCCTCCAACCATATTCTTTTCTCTAACACATATTAAGCACAACTATCTAACCCTTACCCGCCTCTTAAATCTCGCCAAACTTTCCAAGACCGGGTTCAATATTGCTATAGTGCTTTGGGACATGAATATTCTTTCAAACCCCTATTTCAAAAAAGTGGAGTTTGAACACTATAAAAACTGGACCACTGACCAATACCTTAAAAAGAAAAAAGAGGAAATACTTTCCCTTGCAATAGCTTTTGGCATAAAAAACATAAAAGTTTACTATTCATCCGAAACATGGTCAAGATTCATGCAACAAAAAGACAAAGGCCTGTTTGCAAAATACTATTCTGTTTTGTCAGTAATCGACTTGGATGAATCAAATATAAATGAAAAGTTAAACTACCAGATCCAGCTTCCTGCTGATGTTTTCTTTGCCAGCTTTTTTCATGAACTTTACCCAGAGGACTGCAAAAAACCAATTGAAGCCATCTATTCCTCGCCTGCAAGAAAATCTCTTTATTTTGCAACTAGAAAAGCAATGCATTACGAGGGCTTAACCAGCACCGAGCAACCAGTAATAATTCTATCAAAAGAAATTCCAAGAATAGAAATAGATGCACAAATTCCCCACTGGGACATGACTGCAAGCGAGATACATCAACTACTCTCCAAATGGCGTTTTGAAAAAAGTGATATAGAGAACCTATACAAAAACGCAATAGGGCTAATTCTTCCAGAGATAACTATTGTTACAGGAAAAGGAAAGAAAAAAATGAAATTAGATGAAGGAATTAGCCAGCTATCCAACCAATCAAGAGAAAACATTGTTGCCTCAACATCTAAAAACCTTTTTGAATACTTTCAAAAAATTAAGGAAATTACAAAAAACGCTGAAGAACCAAAACCAGATTTCCATATAATAAAAACAAGAAAAGAACTCAAACAATTAAGTGCACTCCTAAAAAGCGAAAACGTGATGAGAATATTGGTGCTTTCAAACGGCAATAGAACGGTTTCGGAAATAGCCAAAGACACGAATATGCAGTTGTCAAACACAAGCCAGTATATAACAAAACTAAAAAAAGCCGGATTGGTAAAAATAAAAGACAAAAAGGTAACAAGAACAACAAAAGGCCTAAAAATAAACTTTGAAATATCTCTGGGAACCTAAAAAAGTTACCAAACTCTTTTTTTACCTCAAACCTGCCGAACGCTTTTCCCTATTCTTTGTAGCATTTTTTTGGGTTTGCTGTCTGCGACAACAAATCAAACCAACTTCACTCGACCCATTTTAAAAGAAGTGCCCAAGTGCATTGAAGTGAGTGCCTATTGCCCCAGCCGAGCAAACAAGAAAAGGGTTTAATTGCCCTTTATAGGTATTGCTATCTTCCTTCTTAAAAGCCTTTCGCCACAATATAATTGTGCATAGTATGGCTAATATTTCTGCTTCAAGCACAGTCAAGCAG
>CAZMUN010000019.1:0-24309 GCA_964569815.1 uncultured archaeon | reverse complement strand
GCTCGCTCTCATCCCTGCCTTAAAAGGCAGGGGTTTCCCGCTCGCGGACTAAAAAAAAGCAAGCTAAGCTTCCAGTAGGTTTCAGCCTTGACCATTGTTTTAAAGATGTTAAAAGAACTATTTATTCCTTTGGATTGTAATTTTGGTTGCTTTCTTTGGCGAGCCTAAAAGCCGAGCTCAGTGCATTCAGCGTAGCTGAATGGGCTCCGCACTGGCCGGGCGTGGCATCGAGCGACTGCAAGGAGCGAAGATGGCACAACGATGCCATATGTCAATTGGCATGGGGTCACAGGGATTTGAACCCTGATCCGCTGGTTTCTCTTGGGGCGGTTGCATTGCAACCGCTTGTTTTTCGCGCAGCGAAAAACGTTCTTTTCGCAAACCTTTTCTTTCTAAGAAAAGGTTTTCTGGAGCCAGCTGCACTGCCTGGTTATGCTATGACCCCTTTTTTGCAGCGTTTTTTTTTAAAGGCTCTTTTAGGTATATGGGAGGAGATTGGTTTAAAATGATTAGGATTTTCCTTTTTTATGGGTGGTTTTGTTTGGAGGAATTTGTGAAGGCAATTCAGCTTAGGGCAAAGAGCCCAAAGGCTCCAACTGGCTCTGGAAGGTGTGGAAAAAGGCATGGAATGCGTTTCGAGGATTTAGTTTTTTTGGCTGCAAGGCTGACTGAAAGGCCAGTGGACTATTTTAGGGAAGAAATTGGAACAGAAACCGTTTTGGGAAAGTCTGCTGAAAAGCCTTTGAAGCTAGGGATTCCTATTGCGGTTGCTGCAATGAGTTTTGGTGCCTTGAGTAGGGAAGCAAAGATTGCTTTGGCAAAGGCCACTGCCTTGGTTGGCTCTGCTGCCAACACTGGCGAGGGAGGCATGCTTTCAGAGGAAAGGAAGGAGGCAAAGCATTTGATTGTGCAGTATAGCACGGGGCGTTTTGGGGTTGACGAGGCTTATTTGAAGGCAGCTGATGCAGTAGAGTTCAAAATCGGCCAGGGTGCAAAGCCTGGCCAGGGCGGGCTTTTGCCTGGAGAAAAGGTAACTGAGGAGATTTCTTCTGTGAGGAAGGTTCCAAAGGGCAAGGATGTGCACAGCCCGCCAAGCCATCCCGATATTTCGAACGTGAAAGAGCTTGGTGAAAGGATTAAGTGGATTAAGGAGGTTTCAGGCGGAAAGCCGGTTATTTTGAAATTTGGCGCAGGGCACGTGGAAGCGGACTTAAAGGAGGGGCTTAAGGCAAAGCCCGATGTTATTGCAATTGATGGAATGCTTGGAGGCACTGGCGCGGCTCCGGAGATAATGCTTGAGGATTTTGGCTTGCCTGTTATGAGTTCTTTGGTTAAGGCAAGAAAGGTTTTGGATGGCGCTGAAGCAAAGCAGGAGCTTATGGTTGCAGGCGGCATAAACACCGGTGCCGACATGGCAAAGGCGCTTGCGTTGGGGGCTGACGCAATTTTTCCGGGATTTCCTTTGATGATTGCAATGGGCTGCAATTACTGCAGGCTTTGCTATAGGGGAATGTGCCATCTTGGAATTGCTACCCAGGACCTTTGCTTGAGGAAAAGGTTTGAGATGGGTAAAGCTGTTTTGGGTGCGGCAAACTATATGCAGTCCTGTACTGAGGAGATAAAGATGGCTGCTGCTGCAACAGGAAAGAAAAGTATACATAACTTGTCAAGCGACAGCCTGCGTGCGTTGACAAAAGAGGCTGCAGAAGTGGCTAACGTGCCTTTGGCATAGGCCTGTTTGGGCAAATGCTAAAACATTACCTTAAAATACTTGAATTGCCCTTTATTTTAGAAGTGACCTTTTATGCCGGATGAAGAGGACTTGTTTGAAGAGGCTTTTGGCCAGGATTCTGAAAAGAAGAAAAAGCCTGCGCCTGAGGAAAAGCCTGTGAAGGTTTTTGGAAAGAAAGCTGAGAAAGAGGGCAAAGCAGGCCCTGAAACAGGCGTTGGAGGCCTTGAAACCGAGGATTTGGAGCCCGAAGGCGACAAAAAGGGCTCTGGAAAAGATATTGAAGAACAGGGAGAGCCTGAAGAGGATGAAGAGGGGGATTCTGGGGAAGCCGAGGAGCCCGAGGGTTTGGAAGAAGAGGAAGAAGCCAAGGAAAAGACAAAGCAAAAAAAAGCCAGAAAAAAGGCAAAGGCTGAAAAAAACCCTGAGCTGAGCAGCAAAATAAAGAAGATTGTGGTTGCAAAGGCTGTTAAGGCAGCGGAAAAGGATTTGGCTCCTTTGGACAAGGAAATCGGAATCAAGGAAGTTGGCGTTAGGGAAGTCGGAAAAGAGGAAAAGGCTGTTGAAGAAACTGTTGAGGAACAAAAGGGGCCTTTTGTCAAGCCCGAACTATCTTTTTTGCGTGATGACGACGAGGGGGCTTTTATTGGCAGGAAGAAAAGCGTTTTTCAAAAGTATGGCTCTGAAGCCTCTCTTTTTATTGGCAAGGTGGCTGAAAAGGATTTGAATGAAACCGGAATCCATTTGGATAGCTTGAACCCCCATGTCGTGTTTGTTTGCGGTGCAAGGGGTTCAGGCAAAAGCTATGTTTTGGGAGTAATTGCAGAAGAGCTTGCATTGCACAACAAAAACGTGGGAAGCATTGTTGTGGACCCGGTTGGCGTTTTTTGGGGAATGCGGCATCCGAACAAGGAAAAGCGCGAGCTTGAGGCTTTGGCAAAATGGCAGCTTTTGCCACAAGGCCTTGAAAACTTGAAGGTTTTTATTCCAGCTGGTGCAGCAGAACAGGTTCCAAAGTCAACTTATGATGCAACTTTTACCATGCCTCCATCGCTTTTGACCACTGAAGACTGGTGCCTTACCTTTGGCATTGAAAGGTTTAGTCCAAGCGGGCTTCTTTTGGAAAAGGCTTTGGATAAGGTAAGAAAAGGCTACACCAACAAGGATGGAAAAAAGGTTAAGGGCAAGAAAGAGTTTTTTTCGTTGGATGAGCTGATTGAGTGCCTGCATGAAGATGAAGAATTGAACAGCGGCGACCGCGGCTACAAGCCTGACAGCATTCGTGCTCTGATTAGCAGGTTTGATGCAGCCCAGGGCTGGGGAGTCTTTGATGAGGAGGGCACGCCTTTGACTGAGCTGAGCAGGGAGGGCCAGCTTACCGTTATCGACACCTCTTTTTTGGAGGACAATGTTTCTGCTCTTATTATTGGAATTCTTGCAAGAAGGATTCTTGCTGCAAGAAAGGTCAGTACAAGGCGAGAAAGCGCAAACCGTTTTTCAAAGGAACAGAATGTGGACCAGCTTCTTGAATTTGGTATCCCGCCAACATGGCTTTTTATTGACGAAGCCCATACTTTGATTCCAAGCGGCAACACTGTGACGCCTGCAAGCAATGCGTTGATTGAATACGTTAAGCAGGGAAGGCAGCCTGGGTGTTCACTGGTTTTTGCCACACAGCAGCCAAGTGCTATTAACACAAAGGTTTTGAGCCAGCTTGATATCGTGATTTCGCACAAGCTTGTTTTTGATGATGATGTAAAAGCCGTTTACAAGCGTGTTCCAACAATTGTTCCAAAGCCTTACAGGAAAAGCAATTTTATCAAGACTTTGCCTGTTGGCGTTGCATTGGTTGGCGACAGGCGGGAAGAAACCACGAGGGCTTTTGTTTTGAAGATAAGGCCAAGAATGTCACAGCATGAAGGCCGTGAAGCCGAAACAGTGGAGCGGAACACAAAGCTTGACAACGAAAAGGTTTTGGTTTTAGCTGTGGGCATGGCGAAGAACAAGCTTGATGCCGTGGGAAGCCTTTCAACAAGCACTGTTGACAACGTGGTAAATACCCTGAATTCAAAGTACAAGTCCAGCATAAAGCTTTCAGATGTTCTGAGGGCCTTGGAGGAAGAGGGAGCGGTAATAGAGGAGGAAACAAGCACTGTGAGCATGCCTGGCGCTGTCCAGGAAGAGGCCTTGGCAGAGGAGCTTGTCGGAGAAACCGAAAAGGAAGTGGAAAAGGAGGCAAAAGCCGTTTTTCCTGAGGAAAGCATTGAGCTTATTGCCTTTCCAACAAATGTTGGCATGGAGAAAGCAAGGCTTTGCTTCAACAGGCTGAGAAAGAGGCGTTTTTTGGGGCTTTTTGGAAGCGAGGAGGCCATTGAAAACATTCAGTTGAGGCATATGCCGGTTTACAAGGTAGAGTACAATGCTTTTGACACCAAGAAGACTTTTAGGAAAGCCGTTGCTTATGTGAACAGCATTACAGGCGAGTTTTTGCATTTTGATTCCAAGAAAAGGCTTTTTGTTGAAAGCAAGGGATTGCCTCATGCAAAAGATGTCAGCGCAAACGAGCTTTCTCTTTTAATGCTTTTGGACAGAAAGCGCGAGTTTCCCGCCGTTGTAAAGGACTTGGGCCAAGACAAGGCCATTGTGAAACGGCTTCTGCAGAAATTGCAGGAAAAAGGCTTTGTTGAAAGGGAGAAAGCCAATGGCAATGACTTTTATGCAAGAAAGGTTTCAATTGAGCTGCCTCCAAGCCCTGTTCACCCATTGCTTGGCTCTTTGGAGCAATTGCCTGTTTCAAACATTGAGGCAATGAGCTTGATGCGAGAAAACGTTGACACTGACACTGTTTCAAAGCTTTTACAGAAGCTTTGGAAAAACGTTGTCGTGAAAAAAGTTGACTTGGTTTATTTGCCTGTTTACGAGACCTTTTTGCGAAAGAAGGACGGCAGTATTAGAAAGATTTTTTTGGAAGCTGTTACCGGCAAAGAACTTAGCTTAGGGCGCAAGTGAAACCAGGATCTTTGCAAGCTTTTCCGAGTCATGCCTTAAAAGCTGTTGTTTGGTTGCTTTTTTCTTGGGCTTTGGAACCTTTTCAACTATGTTGGCACCGACAGGCGCTGGCTTGGCTTTTTTCTTCAAGTCGTTTTCCACGAAAAAGCTTTGCTCTGATTTGTACTGGCTGAGTATTTTTTTGCTTGGCTTTTTGTCGTTGAACACCACGTAGTCCAGAACGCCCTTGCCCAAATACTTTTCAATGGCCTTTACATGGCCTGAGAGCTTGAAGTGATGTGTTTGGTTTACTTGGGTCATCACGTTTGCAATGTAGACCTTTTTTGCCTTGGTTTTCTTTATGGCTTTGGGCATTCCTTTTACCAAAAGGTTTGTTATGACTGAGGTGAAAAGGCTTCCTGGCCCTAAGACAATGAGGTCTGCTTCAAGGATGGCTTTTTTTGCTTCCGGCAAAATTTTTGCATCACTTGGTTTGAGAAAAACCCTTTTTATCGGAGCCCTTTCAGCAAGCTTTTCTGGCGCGACATTTCTTTGGATTATTGCATCCTCGTTGGTGAAAAGAGTTCCGTCGGTAAGTTCCGCGCATACGTGCACGTTTTCCAGGGTTGAGGGAAGAACGCGGCCCTTTATTGCAAGAATTTTGCTTGCCTCTGCCACTGCCTTTTTGAAGCTTCCTGTTGTCCTGGTTAGGGCGACAATCAAAAGGTTTCCGAAGCTCATGTCTTCAAGCATTTTTCCCTTGAAGCGGTGGTTGAATAAGTCCAGCATTAGCTTTTCTGACTCGCTTAAGGCAATCAGGCAGTTTCGCAGGTCGCCGACAGCAGGAATCCCGAATTCTTTTCTGAGCTTGCCTGTGCTTCGCCCGGAATCCGTTACTGTAACAATAGCAGTAAGGTTTTTTGTGTAGTCTTTTAGCCCTTCCAGAACCCCTGGAAGGCCTGTTCCCCCGCCGATTGCCACAACCTTGAGCGAGGCTTCCTTTATTTTTCCGTTGCTGGCTTTTTTCAAAAGCTTGGGCACTTCAGAAATTTTCCAGATGGAGTAGTCTGGCTCTTCCAAGTCGTTTCTTGGCTTCATTTTTGAAAAGCGGCCTCTTAAAACGCGTATTGTTGTCATGCCAAGCCTGTTTCCCATTCTTATTTCGCTTGTAAGCTTGTCTCCCACAACCAAGGTGTTTCTTGGCTTTAGCTTGAGCCTTTTCATTGCCAGCTTGAATTTTTTGAACTTGCTTATGTCCTTTTCAAAGTCGTGTATTAGAATTAAGTCGAATTCCTTGTCAAGGCCCAAGATTTTGATTTTTTTGTTTTGCCTTTCGTATATGCCGCTCGTTATCAGGACAAGCTTTATGCCTTTTTTTCTAAGCTTTGAAAGCGTTGGCTTTACATCTGGAAAGCAGTTTATGTTTTCCACTTCATCAGAGTTGTAGGCTTTGAAGCCTGCTTTCACGATTTTTCTCCGCTCGTCTTTGGTGCAGCCAAGGCTGTCGCACATTCTGTCAAAAATGTCTTCCAGGGGGCCAAGCTTTTTGAAGAAGCGGACCTGCATTTTGTAGGCTACTTTTTCTGACACAGGCAGGCCTGATTCAACCATTGCTTTTGCGGCACGCTTTCTTGCGTTTTCAACCAGCGAGCCAGAGCAGTCGAAAAGCGTGTCATCCAAGTCAAAGAAAATTGCTTTCACTTTAGCCATTTTATTGCCCCACAACCCTGATATTGAATGCAAAAACCAAATTTAAACCTTTGGAATGCGGCATTCGGTTTTTGACCTAGAGCCTGCAAAGGCCCTTTAGCTAGGCTTCGGTTTCAAGGCTGCATCCTGAGATTTGGGAAAGCTGCTGGAAGCTTTTTACGCCTGTGAAACGCATTCCGGTTGTGCCAACCCATGTAGGATATGCTTCAACGTTGTTTTGGCTGCACCAGGTTTTTTCAAGGTCGCAGTTTTTGTAGTTTATAAGTCTGAAAGATGTTCCAAAGAGGTCTTTTTGGTTTTTGCAGGCACTGCACCAGTCTGTGCCTGCCATTAAAAGGCCTTTGTCTGAAAGGCATTCTGCAAATTGGTCGAAATCGCCTGGCTTTTGCCCTTCCAGGTAAACGAGGTATGAAATAAGGGTAATGCCTGCTATAAGCAGGAGCACAATGGCATATGCTGCATGTTTTGCTTTTTCCATTTTTGTCAAGCCCTATTTTTTTATTTTTGGTTTGAATCTTTTCATCAAAAGCGAATTTGATACCACGGAAACCGAGCTAAAGGCCATTGCCGTTCCAGCAATAACCGGGCTTAGAAGCCAGCCGGTGAAAGGGTAAAGGGCGCCTGCTGCTATTGGGAGCCCTATTACGTTGTAAACAAAGGCCCAGAAGAAATTCTGCTTTATTTTTTTCATTGAGTAGTTGCTTAATTCTATTGCTACCACCACGTCCCGCAGGTCGTCTTTCATTAGGACTATGTCACCTGTTTCTATGGCAATGTCTGTTCCTGAACCGATTGCGATTCCTAAATCTGATTGCGCCAGGGCTGGAGCATCATTTATACCGTCTCCCACCATTGCAACTTTTTTGTTTTGAGCTTGGAGTTTTTTGACCTCAGCTGCTTTGTCTTTTGGCATTACTTCGGCCAAAACAAGACTTATGCCCAGCTGTTTTGCTATTGCTTCTGCCGTACGCTTGTTGTCACCTGTGATCATTGCAACCTCTTTGTCCATTTTGTGCAGGGCCTGAACCGCTTTTTTGGAGTTTTCCTTAAGAGTGTCTGCAACCGCTATCAAGCCCACAATTTTTGCGTCCAATGCCACCAGCGTTACTGTTTTTCCTTCACTTTCAAGCTTAATAAGGTGCTTTTCAAGGCCTTTGGCTTGGATTTTTTTTTGCTGCATTAGGGCTTGGTTTCCGAGAAGAATGGTTTTTTGGGCGGATTTTGCTTCAACGCCTTGGCCTGTTATGGAGTTGAAAGAGGATGGTTTTGGAAAAGAAATTTTTCTTCTTTTTGCTTCTCTTATAATAGCTTCGCCTAGAGGGTGTTCTGAGTTTTTTTCCGCTGTTGCAGCATGTTTTAGGACATCGTTTTCTTTGGCATTGTTTGCCGCAATTACATTTGTCACTTCAGGCTTGCCTTTTGTAAGAGTTCCTGTTTTATCGAAGACAACTGCATTTATTTCGTGTGCTTTTTGAAGCGCTGCCGCGCTTTTTATCAGTATTCCGTTTTCTGCTCCTTTGCCTGTTCCAACCATGACTGCTGTTGGGGTTGCGAGCCCTAAGGCACAGGGGCAGGCTATTATTAGGACTGTGATGAATATTGTAAGCGAAAAAAGGAAGGGGCTTGCGACTGAAAACAGTGTGGAGCCAATAAAGAACCAGAAAAGCGCTGAAACTATTGCAAGGACCATTACTGTTGGAACAAAGTAGTTGCTTATTTTGTCAGCGAGCTCTTGGATTGGGGCCTTGCTTGCCTGGGCATCTTTCACGAGTTTGACTATTTGTGACAAAACCGTGTCTTTGCCCACTTTTTCTGCCTTGAATTTGAAGGACCCTGTTTTGTTTATTGTTGCTCCTACAACTTTGTCGTTTGGGTTTTTTTCTGCAGGAATGCTTTCTCCTGTTATCATGCTTTCATCTACAGAGCTGTAGCCTGAAACCACTTTGCCGTCTACAGGAATCTTTTGGCCTGGTTTTACCACTATTGTGTCGCCTACTTTTACCTGGCTTATTGGAATCTCTGTTTCTTTTCCGTTTCTTTCCACGATCGCTGTTTTTGGCTGCAGCCCTAAAAGCTTTCTGATTGCTTCGGAGGTGCGTCCTTTTGCAAGGGATTCAAAGTACTTTCCCAACAGAATGAATGAAATCAGGAAAGCCACCACTTCATAATAAAGGTCCATGGAATTGAAGGCCGTTGAGCCAAGGAGGATTGCAATGGTTGCTGCAAGGCTGTAAGCATATGCCGAGCCTACGCCAAGCCCTACAAGGCTGTCCATGTTTGGGTTTAATGCAATCAGGGCCTTGAAGCCGTTGATGAAAAAATCGCGGCCTATAAACAGAACAGGGGTTGCAAGAATTAGTTGGATTATAGCCATGTTTTGTGCGATGATTGGCGGCAGGGTAAATCCCATTGCTGGAAGCACCATTAGAGCCATTAAAGGCGAACTCAAAAGAAATGCTACAATGGTTTTTCGCTTGAAGGACCTTGTTTGCTTGGCTGGTTCCGCTTCATCTTTTACCACTGTATAGCCTGCTTTTCCAATGGTTTCTTTGAGTTTTTCTTCATCGGCCTTTTTTGGGTCAAAGCTTATGGTCGCGGTTTCGGTTGCAAAGTTTACGTTTGCTTTTTCCACTCCGGAAACTTTTCCCAAAGCTTTTTCTAGGGTTAGGGCACAGCTTGCGCAGTGCATGTCTCCTATTCTTAACTCGGATTTTGTCACTTTTTGTTTCACCTAATCAATGCATTCTTGTTCTGATGCTGCAAGGCATCGCCCTTCTTCAAGGCCCTTGCTGCACTGCGGGCAAACTTTTTCAAATTCCCCTGATGCGATAGCCTGATCGCACCTGCAGGTTCCGTCTTCCCAGACCCAGTTTCCAAGGTAGCACATTGTGCAAGGGGGTTCAATGCAGCAGTTGTATTTTCCTTCAAGCCTTGCGGTATTTATTGATTCGGAAAGTTGATTTAAAAGAACCTGTCTTTGTTGCTGAAAGCCTGGTTTTTGCAGCGTAAAAAGGCCTGCAAGAGCAGGCCCTGAAAACAGGGCTATGAGGCCCAAGGCAATGATTGCGGAAAGGGCAAGCTTCCATTTCATGAAAACATCGCCTTTCCCTTTTCAAGGTCTGCTTTTTTTATAAGCAGGCTGTTTCCCGAAACCTGGCTTGGAAGGTAGCTTGGCCAACAGCCCCCGGGGTTCCTGTTTTTGGTTCCAAGCCCGTTGATTGGATAGCGGTTTCCGCAGTTGTTGCAAACCATTGAGTCTCCTTCCTGCATGTAGCCCTTTTTCGCATAGTTGCATACGTCGCATGCATCAAAGGCTGTTTTTATGGTTCCATCGCTTGCCTTTACTGCAAAAAACCTTACAATGGTTTCGCCTGTTTCGTATTCGAAAAATTTGGCTTCAGAGCCGAGTTTTTCTATTGGAATCGAAACCTGGTTGTTTTGTTTGGGGATTGCGGAAGCAAGCCCTGTTGAGTTGCTTTCTTGGCTGAGGCAGCCTGAGAAGGCAAGCAGTCCAAGCAAGGCGATTGCCAGAATTAGTTTCATTCAGCTTCCCCCTTTTGCCAGCTCTGCCTCGATTGCCTGCTCAAGAACTGAAAATGGCTGTGCCCCTGAAATCAGGGTTCCGTTTACGAAAAAGGCCGGCGTTCCCCTGATGCCAAGTTTTTGTCCGTCTGCAAGGTCTTTTTTCACTTCTTCTTCCATTTCCCCTGAATCCAGGCATTGGTCAAATTCTGTTGAATTGAGGCCAATGTCTTTTGCATACTGTTTAAGGCTTGCTGCATCGATTGAATCCTGGTTTTCGAATATTTTGTCATGCATTTCCCAAAACTTTTCTTGTTCTCCAGCGCATTCCGCGACCTCTGCAGCCTTTTGGGCGTTCTGATGAAAGCTCAGTGGAAAATCGCGGTAAACGAATTTTATAACGCCTTGTTCTGCAAGCTCTTTAAGTTTTGGAACAGCTGGTTTCCAGCTTGGGTCACGGCTTTTGAACTGTGAGATAAGCTGTTTGTGTGTTCCTGCTGCTGCTCCACAGTAAGGGCATTCATAGTCCGAGAATTCTACAACGGTTACCTTGGCGTCTTTTGGCCCAATGAATGCGTCATCGTCTGCAAGGCCAGTGGGCTGTGCAGGCTGCTTTGGTTCAAGCTTTGGACTGGGCTGAGGGTCTGCTTCCTTTAGGCCGGGGCCAGATTCCTGCAATTCGCTGTTGTTGGCTTCTGGCAGCCCGGCGAGTGCACTTGGTTGCTGCATGCTGGGCAGCTGTTGCCCGAGGGCCAGAAGCGAGTATGTGTTCACTGCGGTTAAGGCCATTGTTATTAATACCAAAACCAGCACTATCTGAACTTTTTCCATTTTTAACACAAGTTCCATTTTTGGTTTTCCTCCCTGGTTTTTTTTTATCTTGAAGAGCAGACACTGCATCCGCCGCCACAGCTTCCGCTGCAGCTTCCACTGCATGCATAGCTTGCGGGGCTTGTTTGGGGCAAAGGTTCTGCTTCTTGTAGTTCTTCAAATGAAGCTGTTTCAGTCTCTGTATCAGGCAGCGTTGGGCTTTCGTTTAGCGATTCGCTTGCCAGTTCTGCAGGGTATACTTGGAATACTTCAAGCCCCAGGATTTCTTGTTTTGAGGCTTGGTCTGAGTTGAAGGCCACGTCAAACCTGTTTGGAAACTTGTATTTGACTCCTGTAACGCCCTCTATTTTTTTTAGTTCGCCTGAAATGAGGGGTGCGTGCCCTGGGCAGGGAATACTCACATTAAGCCTTATTAGGGAGTCTGCTAATGGTTTAGGATTCTGGCTGCCCAGGGACACTGCGCCTGTAGGGTTGTGAGCAAAAGAGCCTGTGTCGAGGTTTGCAAGCATTGGAAAAACTGCTAGAAACAGAACTAGGTTTATTCCGACAGTGCTTCCATACATTGTCCCCAAGTACTTTTTCTTTCTTTTAAGGCCGGGTATGGAGAGAAGGCCGTTTTTTTTGAGGTAGAAAACAGAGGAAAGGGTTGCAAAGCCGATTGAAAGTATAACCAGGATGTGAAAGAACCAGGGGTTCATTAAAAGGGGTTTAAAGAATTCTACTGCAATCGTTGCTCCTAGGACGGAAGCTGCAATGAATCCAATGCATCCGATGTGTGGAACAAGGCCGTATGTGAGCCCTTTCAAAAGGGAAACTTTTTTTGAGGACGGATTGCTGGCAGAGGAACCAGGGTTGCCGTTAGGTAAAGCAGGCTTGACAGCAGAGTAGCCAAGCTTCTTTACCTCTTCTTTAATTGTTTTCAGGGATACTTTGTCACTGTCAAAGACGACAGTCGAGGTCTCTTCAGCAAGGCTAACCTCTGCTTTTTTTACTCCTTTTAATTCAGTCAATCCATTTTTGATAAGGTTTGCACAGCTTTTGCAGTGCATTCCTTTTACTGTGAAACTGGCCTCTTTTTTCAAGCAATCACCTGCACTGAATGCGGCTGAAACCATTAATAGTGTTTTTTGAAACCGTTGAAAATGCTTTAAAAGATGGTTCCTTGACTAATTTTGTCATGGAGTTAAGGATTGATTTTTCCAACAGCAAGGCTATTGCCGGCATCGTTGTTTTGCTTGCCTTGCTTGCATTGGTTTTTTATCTGCCAAGCATCATTTCTGTGACAAATCCTGATGTATGCTACATTGACGGGGTTTGCCAGCATGAAGCCCAGGTTAGCTTTTTGACTGGCTTGATTCCAGTGGCTGTTTTGGTGGGAATAATGATTGGCGCTTTGGTGTTCTTTTTCATGACTTCAAAGCTGGAAAGCAAGGAAAAGGCTTTGAAGAAAAATTCCTCTGTTCTGCTTAGTTTTTTAAGCCAGGATGAAAAAAAGCTGGTGAATGCTTTGATTGAAAGCAATGGCAAGGTCTTGCAGGCTGAAGTCACAAGGCTTCCTGGTATGACAAAGGTGAAAAGCCATCGTGTTGTGCAAAGGCTTGTTGACCGGGGGGTAATAGAAAAGGACAGCGTTGGAAAAACCAATGTTGTTCGTTTTACCAGGGAGATAAGGGAAGGGCTTCTTTAGGCTGGTTTTTTTTAGGGAAACAGAATGATATAAATACTGTTTTAGTCATAGTGGTTGTTTATGGCTGATGACTTTAAGGCCAAGTTTGTGGAAAAAAGGGGCGTTGTTGAAGGCATCAAAACCTTTTCCTTCAGGCCTGCAAAGAAGATTGGTTTCAAGGCAGGGCAGTTTGCGTTTTTTGGCTTTGAGTTGGGCGGCAAGCGTTTCAGAAAGCATTTTACTATTTCTTCAGCACCTGGAAAGCGTGACCTTGAGTTTACCACTATTGTAAGTGATTCAGATTATAAGCAGGCTTTGGATTCTTTGGAGAAAGGCCATGAAGTTGGAATAAGCGAGCCGCAGGGCAGCTTTGTTTTGGATGCGAGGAAGTCTGACAAGGTTGCTTTTCTTGCAGGGGGAATTGGGGTAACGCCTGTGAAAAGCGTTTTGGAGGATTTGAAGAACCGCAAGGAGAAAGGCCTTGAAATTTTTGTTTTTTACAGCAACAGAAACGAGGAAAGGATTGCTTTCAGAGGCGAACTTGAAAAGCTGGCTGAAGAGCTTGGTTTTGTGGAAATCGTGCACACTTTGACCGACGCGGATGAAGAACAGCAGAAGAATTGGCTTGGGGAAACGGGCTTTATTGACAGGCGCATGGTGAAAAGGCATTTGGTGAGCGAGGAAGAGTTCAGCTTTTTTGTGGTGGGGCCGCCTAAATTCAATGAGGCCATGGAAAAGATGCTGAAAGGCGATTTGGCCATTCCTGGGGAAAAGATCTTGAAGGAAGACTTTTCAGGCTACTGATTTTTTTTTTTGGCGAGCGCTAAGCGAGCCCAGTGCATTCACGTAACCGAATGGGCTTTTCACTCGCGGGGCGTTGGCGAGCGCTAAGCGAGCCCAGTGCATTCAACCCAAGTTGAATGCGCTTAACACCAGCCGGGTTTGCGGGTAATGCGCCTGCCGGGATTCGAACCCGGGTCACAAGCTGTTTTCGTTCTTTGCGAAAGCGAGCGTAAAGCGAGCGCTTCGCAAAGCCGTGGGAAGCTTGGATCCTGCCACTAGACTACAGGCGCTTTCCTATTTTTCAAGAATTTTTTGAAGCTGTTGGTATGCTGCGTTTATGTAAACACGGGGGTAATCGATTTTAATTTTGATGCCTCCAATGTAAAGCGTGATTGGGTTTCTTTCAAGGCCAGAGCGGTTTTCAACCAGGTTAAGGAATTGGGGCAGTTGCTTTGTTTCTATGAATAGGTCGTTTTGTCTTCCTTTGGCTTGAAAGTGCTCTGCTGCCTTTTTCCTGAATTCATTGTTTTGGCATTCTGCTGTGAAGACTTTGGATTTGGTTTTTTTTGGAATTTGTTTTATTTTTTGCTTTGTTTGTTTGCTCCAATCCAGTTTTTTGAAGTCAGGGAAGTCAAGCTCTTTCATTGCCGAAATTTGCTGTTCGAATATTTTGGAAAGGTATTCAAGGCTGTGGACTTTTTTTTCAACTTCTTTTTGAAGCGAAACAAGGTCTGTGACATAGAAGCTGGCGCTGCCTTTTGCTGCAACCAGTAGGTCGCGGTCTTGCTTGCTTCTTTCAATGAGGGTTTGCATTAGTTCAATTGTTTTGTCGAAGTCTGAGGCCTTGTCTTTTTTGGCCATTTGCGTGTTTATTTTCATGAGAAGCTTGTTTTGCATTTCGTTGTTTAAAAGCGCGGTGCCTTTTCCTGTTGTGAAAAGGCTGTTTTCGCGCCTTGCAACATAGCCTAATGCTGTTAGGTAGCGGATGCTTCTTGAGAGGGCAGCGCGTGCTGATTCAAGGCTTCCGTAGTTTCCTGAAATCTTGTTCAAAAGCGTGTTGTATTCAATGCCAGGCTGCTGCTTGATAATTAACAAAATGCTGTTTCTGGCAGTCATGTTAACTATCTTTTTTTTGGAAAATGCTTTAAATTAGGTTGGAATGGATGTTATGCTGCTTTTGCCGCAAGCTCGACTTTTTTCATCCTTTTTGGTATGACTATGTAGTGCTTGGCTTTGCATACAGTGCATTCTGCCAGAAAGGTTGGCTTTTTGGTTTGCTTTTTGACTTTGGCTGGAAACTGGTATTTTCCCTTGTAGCCGCGCTTTTTTGCAACGTTTTTTCTGTTTCCTTGAGCTAAAGCCCTGGCAGAGCCTGTTTTAAAGAGCTTTACCTTGTGCTCTGTGTGCTTTTTGCATTTTTTGCAGTAGTCTTTGGTAGTTTTTGGAAAGTTCATAAAAAAACACCAAAACCAGGCATTCTGACTGAGTTAAGTGTGTTGGGGAATATTTAAATGGCTTACTGTGGCTTTGGAAAGGGGCAAGAATAGAATTAAAAACCAGAAAGAGGTTAATTATAGCATTGTTTTTTTTGGTGTTTTGTGATGTTGAAGGCTTTGGCTGGCGGGCTTGGAAGACTTGCCAAGAACCCTTTGCTTTTGCTTCCTGCTTTTGCTTCTATCGGGATTTTGTTGGCTGTTTTTTTTCTTTTTTTGGGTGTAACCACTGAGCTTATCATTGACTTGCTTTTTTTGGAGGTTTTTCCTGAAGGGCCTTTGAGCGCGTTTCCGTTCCAGTTTGTGGCCTTGTATCCGGTGGAAACACTGGCTTTGCTGGTTTTTTCGCTTGTTTCTGGCGTGGTTTTTGTTTCATTGAATTACTGGTATGCTTTTTATGTAAAGGAATCTTTTGAGGGCAGGGCTTCTTTTGGGGGGGCTTGCAGTGAAACCGTTTCTGCTATGGGAAAGGTTCTTGCCTTTTTTGTTTTTGCGTTGGTTATAATGCTTTTTGTCGGCGTCTTGGTGTGGGTTTTTCTTTTGGTTGCTTCCTTGGCCCAGGTTTTGGGTTTGGCTTTGATGCTGGTTCTTTTTTTGGGCTTGTTTTACTTGTATGTGAAGCTTGCTTTTGTTGTGCAGGCTATGGCTTTGGAGCAGGGTAGTGTTAAGCAGGCGTTGCAGCAGAGCTGGGAGCTTGGTTTGGGAAGGTTTTGGATTGTTTTCTTGTTTTTGTTTTTGGTTGGCTTGGTGGCCCAGATTTTTTCTTTTGTTGGAAGCTATTTTGCCGACATGGTTTTGGATGACATTCTTGCCACAGTTATACTGGTTGTTTTTTGGGGTGTTGGCCTGGCTTTTGCAGGCCTTGCCATGGCGTTGTTTTATGCTGAAAAAAAGCTTGGTAAAAGCATTTAAAGAAATTATTGCCCTTTTCTATGTGTTATGAGCCTTTTTTGCTTTGGTGTATTGAATGATTAAGCTGCAGAAACTTGTTTTAAGAAACTTTAAGTCTTTCAAAAAGGCAGATATTCCTTTGAGCAATGGCTTCACTGCGATTGTGGGAAGCAATGGCTCTGGAAAAACCAATATATTGGACGGGCTTCTTTTTGCTTTGGGAATAAGCAGCATGAAGATGTTGCGCGTTTCAAAGATGGATGAGCTTGTCAACACAAATGCGGTTGAAAACTATGCAAAGGCAGAGCTTAGCCTGAAAAGAGGCGATAAAAGCTATGTAATCCAAAGGATGGTTGACAAGCAGGGAAAAGGGGTGTATAGGCTTGATGGCAAAAGGCGAACAAGAAACGAGATTGCTTCGCTTCTTTTGGAGCTTGGCGTAAAACCAGAGGGCCATAACATAGTTGTGCAGGGCGACACCACTCGCGTAATTGAAATGAGCCCTTTGGAAAGGCGGCAGATAATTGACGAGCTTGCGGGCCTGCAGGAGTTTGATTCCAAAAAGGAAGAGGCTTTGAAGGAGCTGGAAAAGGTTGACAACAAGCTTCGTGATGCGGGAATTGTTTTGCAGGAAAGGGAAAACTATTTGGAGGAATTGAGGAAAGACAAGGAGGCCGCGGCAGAATTTGGTTCGCTGCAGGCTGAGGAGAAAAAGATCAAGGCAACGCTTCTTTTTTCCGAGATAGAGTCTATTCAGAGGAGTGTTTCTGAGTCTGGTAAAAAAATTGGGGAAATGGCAGAAAAGAAAGCAGAGCTTGAGGAAGGCAATGAAAAGCGTGAGAAGGAAAAAGCCGAATTGAGGAAGGAGGCCGCAGTTCTCGGGGAAAAGGTTTTGGCCCAGAGGGACAAAATTTATGCCACTGTGGGGGCAAAGCTTGAGCAGGCTCGAACCGATAAGGCTTTGGCAGAGCAGAAGCTTGAAAGCAAGCGAGGCCTTATTGAAAGGAATTCTGAGCGGGTTTCAGAGCTGGAGGAAAAGGCTGAAAGAATTGATGCAGAAATATCTTTGCAGAAAAAGCGTGCTTCTGAAATAGGCAAAGAGCTTTTGGAGCTAAAGAAAGCTGTTGATGAGGCGCGTTCCAAAAAGGCTTCCTTGCAGGGTGAAGCAGAAGAGAAGGAAAACCGGCTTGCAGAGCTTAATCGTGTCAGGGAAGAGCTTTCAGAGGAGTTTGCTTCCTTGAAGGAGGCATTGTTTGAGAAGAGGTCTTTGCTTGAGGCTTTGCAAAAGGAAACCGAGTTGAAGAAGCAGGTTTTGCGGGACCTTTTACAGCAAGCTGAGGCCGTTGAGGCAAAGGTTTCAGGGAAAGAGAAAAAGCAGGCCTTGCTGGCCCAGCTTAAAACAAGGTTTGGGGACTTTGAGCAGAGTGTTTTGAGGCAGGAGAAGAAAAAGGATTCTGTTTTGGAAAGGCTTTCCAATGCCCTGGCTGAGAAAAGGAATGTTGAAGAGAGCTTAGAGCTTTTGGGAAAAAGCCTTGCAGCATGCCCTGTGTGCGATTCACAGCTTGAAGGGGGTAAAAAGAGGGCGCTTTCTGCCAAAAGGGAGGCAAAGCTTAAGGAGCTTATTAAGAGAGAGCAGTCTTTGAAGCAGGAGAAGTCTGATGTCGAGGCAAAGCTTGCGGAAGCAAGAAACGCGGCAAGCAAGGCGTCTTCGCTTTCAGCCGAAACAGGGGATTTGCCTGAACTGAAGGGAAAGCTAAGGGAAGTGAGGCAAAAGGTTTTGGAATTGAAGCAGTGGTTTTCAAAAAACGATTTGGAAAGGCTTAGAAAACGGGTCCAGGACGCTAAATCTGTGGTGGAAGAAAAGGCGGCAAAGCTTGAAACCCAGGTGGAAAAGGTTAAGGCTTTCCAGCAAAAGCTTGCTTTGAGTGTTTTTCAGCAGGCATCTGATGAAGTAAGCAGGCTTGAGAAAAAGGAGGAAATGCTTCAGGGTGAGAAGCGAGGCATTCGTTCAAGTGTTGAAGTAAGCTTGCTGAAGCAGAAAGAGGAAGCCTTGGATGGCCAGAAGCGGCTTTCAGAGGAAAACGAGGGCCTTGAGAAGGAAATTTCTTTGGGTGAAAAGGCAGTGCAGTCTATTAGAAGCAGGATTTCGGAGCTTGAGTCAAGGGTCCAGGATGAGGAAAGGCAGACCAAGGGCATGATTGAGGAAAAAAGCAAAATTGACGGCAGGGTGTCTGATTTGGAGGAGCTCTTGGCTGTCTCGCAGGCCAAGCTTAGGAATTTGGTTAAGGAAGAAAACTCTTTGGTTGTGGAAAAAAGCAAGCAGGAGGTAAGGCTTGCTGACGTAAAAGAGGAAGCCCTGGGTTTTGGGGACGTGGAAAGGCTGCAAGAATTTGATTCAAAGGCTTTGGCTGAAAGGCTTAAGGAAACAGAAAAAAGGATTCAGCAGCTTGGCGCAATAAACATGAAGGCATTGGAGTCGTTTAACCAGCTTGAGACCGAGGTTTCAGATGTGAGGAAAAAGGTTGAAAAGCTTGATGTGGAAAGGCTGGCTGTTGTTGAAATGATTGAAAAGATAGATGTGAAGAGAACAAATGTTTTCATGGCTTGTTTCAATGAGTTGAATGAAAACTTTTCAAAGATGTTTAGCACGCTTTTTGGCGGAGAAGGCTTTTTGCAGTTGAGCAACCAGGAGAATCCTTTGGAGTCAGGGCTCCTTATTCAGGCCAAGCATAAGGGCAACAGCATTAGGAACATTGATTCCATGAGCGGAGGCGAAAAGACCATGACTGCTTTGGCTTTCCTTTTTGCAATACAGCTTTATGAGCCGGCCCCTTTCTATGTTTTTGATGAGGCTGATGCCGCCTTGGATAAGGAAAACAGCATTAAAATGGCCCGCATAATAAAGGATATTAGCAGGCAAAGCCAGTTCATTGCAATAACCCATAACGATCCTTTGGTGCAGGAAGCAGACCAGATAATTGGCGTTGCGTTGAATAAGCAGAAAAGCAGTGTCATTGGATTGAAGTTAAGGGAAAAGTTTTCGGAAAAAAAAGCGGCTTAAGGGCTTTTTTCCTTTTTTTGGGGGCTTTTCAGGCTTTGTTTTGTTTTGGGTTTTGTTTTTTTTTTTGGGCGCTTTTTGGGTTTTTCTTCAAACTCTTTTTCGGCATTCTTTTTTTCCGAGTCTATTTCCTTGCTTTGTTCCACAATTTCGTGTTTAAGTAGGGCTATTCTTTTCTTGTAAAAATCGGAGTTGGTTTTGTAGTCTTCTTGGGTTATCTGCTTTTTGTTCAGTTGTGCTTTTAGGTCGCGGAGGGCTTTTTCAAAGGCAAACAGCTTGCTTTGGTTGAGGTCTAATTCTATGTAGTTGGCGCTTAGCTTTCTTCTTTCGCTTAAGAGCTTGTTTATTTTTTCTTGCAGTGGCTTGTTTAGCTGTTCAAACTGCTGGGTTGTAAGGTAACCTTTTTGCAGCCTTTTTCTGAGCTTTCTTTGGTCTGCAAGAATGTCTGCAAGCCTGTCTTCGAAGGAGAATTTTTTCAGGAAGTGGAATTTTGTTCCTGTTGAAATCAGTGAAAATATTATGATAAAAACCAGAACAAGTGCAACCAAAAGCAGTGCTATGAGCAGGCTTTCTATTGTGGCGCTTTCATGGTATTGTGGCATGGGGGTTATGAATTTTTTGGCTGGCAGGTTTTCAAAGTGGGTGTAGCTTGCGTTGGCTGCTTCAAAGACGCCGTTTGCAAGGTATATTAGGTCCATTCCGCTTTTTGCGTTGTCTAATGCGAGCGCGGTTTGGCCCTGTGCTTCGTAAAAAAGGCTGCTGTTTAAAAAGTAGTTGGCGTGGTCAAGGTAGAGTTGGGCCCAAGCCATTTCGTAGGCGCTTGTCTGAAGCTTGGTTTCAAGTTCGGCTATTTTTAGGTCGAGTTCGGATTGTATTTCTTCCAGGGACTTGTTTTTGGCGAATATTCTGGAGTTTGTCAGGGCGAGCGCTGAGGATGCGTCAAACAGGGCTGAATATGACCAGCTGCTGTCCAATGCAAGCTTGGCTCCGTCAAGCCTTCTTGTGATATCGCTTATTTCTTCTTCACTTAGTGCCGAAAGGCTGTTTTCTGTGTTAACTATGTAGTTGTTGGCAATGTCTTTTAGGCCAGGGCCTGTGAGAACGCCTTTTTTGCTTTCTTTTGTCAGTTCAAAGAAGTCGTTTGCAACGTGGTACCATGCCAGGGCATACTCGTAGTCCATTATGTCCACTATTCTTTGGTCGTTGATTTGGCTGCCTTCTATTACTATCACTATTTCCTTTTTTTCAAGGCGGTTTATGTTTCTTTTTGCCCAGACCAGCCTTTCTTTGGCTGCAACATGCCATTCGAATTTGTCAACCGGAACGTATTTGTTGAGGTCGAATGCAAAGGAGTTCATTTCTCTTTTCAGGTCAAGGACCTTGTTTTCAAAGTCTGTTGAAGAGCTGGAAAGTATGGAAGGGTTTTCGGCAATGTCTTTTACGAAGTTGCTGTTTACTATTGCAAGGAACGCGTAGTTGGCGGCACTGTACAAGTAGTTTTGCTCTGCAAGAAGTTCGCTTTTTTCAAGTGTTTTTTCGCTTTCGTTAAGGCTTGTAAGCATTGCATCTATTAGGGCTGGGTCGTCAAGAAGGGAGCCGCTTAGAGCTGTTTTTGCAGACCTTACGTTTTCTTTGGCTTCAACTATGTAGCGTTCGGTGAGCTGTTTCATGGGGGTGAGGTTTTCCGGCAGGGCTATTTTGTCGGGAACGAATTCGCGGCCTGTTGCTTCAGAGACGTTTACGTCGATTGTTTCGATGTCTAAAAAGGCATATTTTAGGGCATCGTCTATGTTGTTCACTTCCACTACTTTTAGCCCCCAGTTTTTTTGCGCGTATTCAAGCAGGTTTATGGACTGGACGTCTCCGCCAACTTTTATGGTTTGCCTGGTTTCTCCTGGAGGAATCATGAAGAGCTTGACCCCTACGCGCGCGGCTTCTTTTGCTTTTTCAAAAATTCCGCCAACGGGCCCGATGCCGCCGTTTGAGGTTATGGTTCCTGTGAGAGAAACGTTTTCTGGAACCCTTTTTTCTTGAAGAAGGGAAATTGTCAAGAGTGCCATTGCAGACCCTGCGCTTGGGCCTTCAACCAGTGAGGCGTCGCTTTCTATTTCAAAGAAGTAGTCAAAGTTTTCTGTTTCTTGGCTGTAGTCTTCGGCCAGGGCTACTGCGATTTTTTCGGTGGATTGGGTGCTTGTTCCAACCAGTGGCTCGATGCTTGTCCAGACTTTTCCTGTGCCTGGCTTTAGTTCAAGGGAAAGGTTTGCCTGTAAAGCTCGGCCGTTGTCTGTAACGGCAAAGACTCTCACACTGCCTTTTTCCAGAACCGCAAAGCAGTTCACGGTCAGAAGCAGTAAGAAAAGAAGTATCAGAATTTTTTTCATACGCTAATAAGTATATTTGAGCTTCTTTATATAGGTTTTTGTCGTTTTTCAAAGCTTTCGCTAGAGAAAAAGTGTAAAAAAAGGAAAAGTAAGAGGCTTTTATCCAAATAGCCCTGCAAGACCTTCAGCTGCCTCTTCTTCTGTTTTTCCTTCTTCTTCTTTCTTTTCTTCTTTTGCCTGCTCTTTGGCTTCACCCGGTGCAGCTGCTTGTGCTGCTGGTGCTGCCTGAACTGCTGAAGCGTTCTTTATTGCCTCTTCTATGTTTACGTCTTTTAGTGAGGCTAGGAGTGCCTTTACTTTGGCGCTGTCAGGCTTTGCTCCAGCTGCTTCCAGTACCTTGGTTACCGAGTCTTCTTTTATTTCTTTGCCTGCAGCATGCAAAAGAAGTGCAGCATAGACATATTCCATTTCTTTTTCCCTCCGGTTTTTTATAAATGCTATTCTTTTTTCTCTTTGGCCTTTTCTTGGCTGGTTTCTTTCTTTTCTTCTTGCTCTGGCTTTTCTTCAGAGCCTTTTTTCTCTTCTGTTTTTTTCTCTGAAGGCTTTTCTTCTTTGGCTTTTTCCTGGTTTTTTGGGGCCTTGTCAGGCATTTTGGCTTTTAGGGCTGAAGCCTGAAGCTGGCCTTTTGCAAGAATTTCTGCAACTGTTGCACTGGTTAGCAGGTTTGCTTCTAATGCAAGAGCCTTTGCGTTTCTGAAGCCTTTGGCTATGAGGGCTTGGGCTGTTTCTTTGGTGAAGTAACCTGTTTCAACTGCAAGCAGGAAAGCATTCCTTGCCGCGTTTGAGAAGTTTGCTTTGACTTTGTCTACGTCGATGTCAAGAACGTTTGCCAAGAACAGCTGGCCTTTTTCCAGTGCAGCCGTTGTTTTGAGGCCGACTTTTATTGGCTTTATGTTTAGCTTTGAAAGAGTTCCTGCCACTGCTTCTGAGATTTCTTCACCCTCTTTAGTAACTACTTTGTCTTCTGCAATGCTTATTGTGGGGCCTTGGACCACTGTTTTAAGGCCTGCTGCTTTTAGGTCGGATAGTGCTGGCCCTGGCGGAATTCCTGTGTCTCCTGCTGGAACCGTGATGTCTTCTGGCGCAGTCTGGCCTGGTTTTGCAGGCATGTTTACCTTGTTTTTCTTTAGAAAAGCGTACAATTCAAAGGGATTCATTTCTGTAAAGATGACTGCAATGCTTTCATTTACGTGTTCATCCAGGGCCTTGGTGTCTTTTTTGGTGTTTTCAAGGGCTTTTTTGATTATTCTGGTTTTGCTGACTTTTATGACGGCCTTTCCATGAAGCTTTTTTCTGAGCTCTTTTGCTAGAGCTCCTGGAATGTTCTTTATTGAGGCTATGGCTATGACAGGGTGTTTTTCGGAAAGCTTTTCAAGCTCTTTGATTTGGGTTTCTTTCCATTTTCTTGTATGGCCTGTCATTTTTGGTCAGCCTCCTTTTTGGCTGCGCCAAGCTTTGCTGGCGGGCCCATTGTTTCTTTTATGTAAACAGATTTAATGTTTTGGTGCTTTCTTGGAAGCTGTTTTGTGACAGCTTCTATTATGGCGGAAGCGTTTTCTGCCAGCTCTTCGTTGGACATTTTTTCGTTTCCAATAATGTTTTGCACTAGTGGCATGAATTTGCCTTTTTTGTTTGTTATCCTGGTTATAGAGCCCATTTGCTTGAGCATGGCTTCTGCTTGGCCAGGGTTTGGCTGAACAGGTTTGGGCATTTTTCCTTTTGGGGCAAGCTGTTGTCCCAAGTGCTTTCCAACTGAAAGCATTACAGGGCCCTCTGCCAAAAGAATGTCGAAATCTGCGGCTATTTGGGCTATTTCCTTCTTTTTGAGGGAAGCGATTTTTGGTTCCTCTATAATGCGGTCAAACTTGTCTTTGACTGCGTCAATGAATGCCGTGGTTTTTGCAAAAAGCAGGCTTTTCCCCGAGCCCTTTTTTCCAGTGGGGTGAGGCAGGTTTATTTTTAGGTCTATTTGGTTTGCGGGCTTTTTGGTGTCAAGCTCTTTGAAGTTTATGATTAGCTCAACAGATTGCATGAATTTGCGTTCCTTGGTTTTTTCCCGCATGGCCTGCAAAGCCAGCAATACATCTTTTTTTTGCATTCTTTAAAACCTCCCACAAGCTTTTTTTTTGGAAAGGAAAGTTTACAAAGAAACTTTCATCCAGAAAGCAGTGGTGATAACGGAGTCAGAAAAAGACTCGCCTAATAAGGGAAAGGGTCCTGAAACCTTTAAAAAGCCTTCATCAGGGCCCTTTTTTTGCCTTTTATTGGCTTGGGCTGGGCTTCTTTTCCTTGGGCAGGGGGTTTTCAGTTTTTTGCTCTTTGGCTTCGCTTTCTTCAGATTTTTGCTTTTCTTCAGAGGCCTGTGCCTGCTGGCTTTCTTTGGGTTTTGGCAAAGAATCCTGGGGAGAGGCTTGTTCAAAAACGCTGTCGTAAACCCCTTGGCTGATTTCTTTGAGGGTTTCCTTTGCAGGCTTTCCCTCGACTTTGACGCCCATGCTTGCACAAGTTCCTACAACTTCTTTTGCAGCGTTTTTTATTTTATAGGATGCAAGGCTGTCTATTTTCATTTCTGCGACCTTTTTTACCTGCTGCATTGAAATGTCCCCTTTTGGTTCGGCTGCCGGGTTTGAACTGCCTTTGTCCAAAGAAATCTCCTTTTTTATAAGAGCGCTTGTGGGAGGGCTTCCAACCTTGATTTCAAAGCTTTTGGATGAGGCGTCAACTTCTACTGTTACTGGAACCTTCATCCCAGCATATCCCTTTGTTTTTTCATTTATCTGGTTAACCACTTCACCAATGTTTATTCCCAGGGGCCCTAACGCCGGCCCTAGGGGGGCTCCTGCTGAAGCCTTTCCTCCTTCAATCAAAACTTTTATGTCAGGCATGGTATCATTCCTTTATAATCCGGATGTGCTCTGCTTTTATGGTAACAGGAATCTTTACGGCTGCTTCCTGCAGTTCAACTGTAACTTCTTCTTTGGTTGTGTTAACGCGCAAAACCTTGGCTTTTTCGCCTTTGAAGGGGCCTGCAATAAGCTCGACTTTGGCTCCCTCGGTTATTGACTGCATTAATGGCTTGGATTCCAAAAGGTTTGAAAGGTCCTCTACATTTATTGCGTTTTTGACTATGCCTTGGCCCTTTATGTGTGGCGTGTTGGTTATTGCACGCCTTACGTTTAATTCGTCCTGGGCTTCGATCAAAACATAGCCCTTTATGCCGGGTATAACGCTGATGCTGTATATTTCAAGTTCCTCGT
>CAZMUN010000018.1:0-24415 GCA_964569815.1 uncultured archaeon | reverse complement strand
TAGGATGTGTCTTGTTGGGAACCTCTTTGTTGAAAAGAGGTGTGATAGCGGTTTTGCCTGCCAAGCTTTTATGCCTTTTATCTTTGGGGTTAAAAATAATCATTGCGCAAGTGCAAATCAACTCAGGCCTGGTGGTTCCAATAATAATGTCGTCGCCAGTCTCCTTTACCTTAAACTTGATGTCGTTGAACTTTGTAGGCAGGTTCTCGTACTCGATCTCCGAATCAGCAATAGTCGTCTGGCAGCCAGGGCAATAATTGTTTATCCTGTTGTCCTCATAGACGAGCCCTTTCTTCCACAGGTCAATGAAAGTAGCCTGCGTAAGCGTACGATACGCATCCGAATCCGTCAAATACATTCCGCCAATTTCACTGCCTTCTTCCCAAGAGTTAAAGCTAAGGCCAAGCCTCAAAAAAGTGTCAACTGATTCAAGGCTACTCTCCTCAAGCACAATGTTGCATTTTTGAACAAAGTCTTCTCTGGGAGTCTCATGCAGTTTTACGCCAAACCTTTTCTCTGCAGCGGTTTCAATGGGCAGGCCGTTTCTATCCAAGCCTAAAGGAAAGACTACTGCATGGCCTGTCATTCTTTTGAACCTAGCAAACATGTCCATTATAGCGTAGGTGGTTGCTTGGCCGATGTGAACAGGGGTGTTAACATAGGGGGGCGGCGTATCAATAGAAAAAAGAGGCTTGTTTGAATCCTCTTTGAAAGCATGCTTTTTTTCATTTTTCCATTGCTTGTATAAAGCCTCCTCATATTTTTTATCCCACCTCGTTCTAATGATTGCCATAAAACCAGCTCTCAAAAGTAGTCAAAACATTGAACAAAAAGACCTTAAATTTCAAAATGCTTGCGAACGATATTTGACACCTTATAAATATAGATACACTACTAATTTAAAACATTGTCTTTTAAAACCTGCAAAAAAAGAAAAACCTTAAACTGGCGCCGCCCCAAAAACCTATTTTAACCTAGTCACAACAATTGCGTTGTTATAAGTCCGCCTTTTCTTTTTCAGCCCCAGCCTCACAAAATCAAGACGGCAGCTCTTTCCCAAAGCAGACTTAAGCAACTTTTCATCCAAATCTTTCGGCGCCCTCTTATGGTCAAAGACCGCAAAAAACTTACCATTTTTTGAAAGACTCCTCAAAACCTTTGAAAAAGTTTGCAGAAACTCTGAAGACGAATGCCCAAAAGAGTAAAAAGAAGTAATTACATCAAACCTGCCAAGCTTTGAAACATCCTTTGTTTCCACGGCACCAACATGCTGCCTTTCAGGCTTTGCAGGAATCCCTGCCCTAAAGTAGTTCGAAACATTCAAAGAATGCAACTCAATTCGCTCAGCCCGTCCCCCAAAAGAAGAAAGCAACGGCTTCCAATACGCGCCTTTTGCCGAACCAACATCAAGCACCCTAACCATAGCCTTCGATTTAAGAAAAGCCCCAATAGCATCAGGAATCCTAGTACCCAAAACACCCTCAGAAAAAAGCCTCCTAGCCCGATAATAATCCCCCGCAAACTTGTAAGGCTTCAGCTTCCTTCGCTCCACTTGGCTCTTAGGAATTACATACTTCTCACCATGAGCGCTCCTAAGATCTCTCTTCCTTGCATCCCGAATCTTTTTTGCAAACGCCTTCCTTTCCCTCACACTCTTCTCTGAACCAGTCTTCCTCAAAAACCGAACAGTTCTCTTAGCCATCAAAAACACGTTCCTTTCACAAAGACCATCTCTTCAACAATATTTTCTTGTACAAACAAATCTTAAAAACAACTATTAATCAGATTTATTGTATGATTCTAAGTCTTTTTACAGGAAGCATTTATTTAGCTGCAAAAAGAAACAAACTTGTTGGCCTCATAGAAGAAAAATTTACAGAACTAATTGATGGCGTAGAACTGTGTTTTATCTTAAAAAAGGACTTTGACGGCTTTGATTTAAGTGAAAAAGCAGTCGGCTTTCTTAACTCTTTGAAATTCAACACCCTGCATGCGCCAGTCAAAGGTTTGAAGCATGGGAAGAACAAAAAAACCAAAACAGTATTAAGAAAAATCCATGATACAGGAAAAAATATCAACTTAAAGCAGGTGAGTTTCCACCCCAATTGCATCAAAGACTTCTCTGTTCTGGCTGAAAGCGGCTTGAACGTTTGCATTGAGAATCTGCTGGATGGAGAAAAAAGAAAGGGTTGGCAGAACCATAAAAATGTGGCTGTTTGTATACTGCTAGGCATTTCTACACCGCCCTAAAAAAGTGAAGGATTAAATACCTCTTTTCTCTTTCTTTTAGCTGATTGCATGAACGACAAGAAAAGCGCTTACTCTCAGGTAATGAAAGCAAAGCTTTTGGACATTGAAGCAGACCAAATGATCTGCATAATGAACCAGAGGGATGCAAAAGAGCTTGGCCTTTTTCCGCTTGACAGGGTTGAACTCAGGGTAGTGGGAAAAAAGCGAAGCGTTGTTACCGTTGTTGACGTTACGAAATCAATGGTGAAGCCAAACCAAATAGGGCTTTTTAAGGATGTAAAGGAAAAGCTTTGCCTTGAGAAAGGATGTAGAATAAAAGTAACGCCGGTTCCAAGGCCTGAAGCTGTCCGTTTCATAAAGCAGAAGCTCCAGGGGCAAGAACTCGGCTCAAAAGAAATAAAGGCAATAGTTGACGGCATTGGAAGCAATACCTTGAGCAGCATTGAATCAAGCGCCTTTGTTACCGCGGTCTACATTCATGGCTATACCTTGGACGAAACGGTTGCAATGACCCGCGCTCTGGCGGAAAACGGCAAACAGCTTAACATAAGAAAAAAGCCTGTTGTAGACAAGCATTGCATTGGCGGAACAAACGGCCGCACAACAATGATCGTTGTGCCGATTGTTGCTGCTGCAGGATGCTTTATCCCAAAAACAAGCAGCCGAAGCATTACCTCTGCAGCCGGAACAGCCGATGTAATGGAAGTGGTTGCAAACGTTTCAATGTCAATTGAAAAAATAAAAAGCATTACTGAAAAAATAGGCGGGGTAATTGTATGGGGAGGCGCCCTGGATCTGGCCCCTGTTGACGATGAAATAATCAAAATAGAGCACCCTTTTTCGCTGGACCCGCCTGGGCAGGTTATTGCAAGCGTTATGGGAAAAAAGGCCAGCGTCGGGTCAAAGTTTTTGGTAATAGATTTGCCTGTAGGGCCAGACGTAAAAATCAGGACAACTGAAAAGGCCGAAGACATGGCCGGAAAATTTATTGCAGTTGGAAAAAGGCTCGGAATGAAAATCGAAGTGGTTTTGACTGACGGCACGCAGCCCTCTGGAAAGGCTTTTGGGCCGGTGCTTGAAGCAAAGTATGTGATGCAGATTTTGGAAGGCGAGTTTTTTGACAACCTTGCCGACAAAAGCTGTGAGCTTGCAGGGGCTTTGCTTGAATTGTGCGGCAAGGCAAAAAAAGGAAAAGGCTATGCGGTTGCAAAAGAAATTCTGGCAAGCGGAAAGGCTTTGAAAAAAATGCAGGAAATAATCAAGGCCCAGGGAAAAAAGCATTTGCACAGCAAAAGCATCAGGGAGCCAAAAGGCGGAAAAATCGTGCTGGCAAAAAAGCCAGGCGTCATAGACAGGGTGAATGTAAGGAAATGCAGTACCATTGCAAGGATTGCCGGGGCGCCGGCAGACCCTAATGCAGGGCTTTACCTTTTTGTAGAGGAAGGGCAAAACGTGAAAAAGGGGCAGCCTTTGTTCAAGGTTTATTCAAGCAACAAGAGAAAGCTTAACCTTGCTGAAAACTATGCAAAAAAGCAAAACGCAGTGGAATTAGAGCGCGTTGTGCTGGAACAGCTTCGTTAGGCAAGCTGGTTGAATATTTCAACGAACTCTTTTACAGAAACAAGGTTCACTTTTTCATCCAGCAAGGGAAGGGCCTTGGATTTTTTTTCAAACTCTTTCCTGTTTTTGAAAATCTTTGGAACAAGAAACTGCTCCGAGTTTTCCAGCGCATTCTTGAGGTTCTTGTTTTTGAACCGGAAAACCGTTTTCGCAAAAAGCTCGAATTTTTTGTATTCCTCTAAAGGCATTCTTTGGTGCCTTTCCAACACAACAATGCAGCTGTCTCCTTTTGGCCTTGGAAAAAAACTCTTGGACTTAACGCGTTCCACGACCTTTGCTTCAAACCTTTGCTTTACAAGCACTGTTAAAGCGCAGTACTCTGCAAACCCAGGCTCTGCAACAAGCTTGTCAGCAAACTCTTTTTGGAAAACTAGTACGCCTTTTTCAAAATCTTTTTCAAGAAGCCGGTAAACGATTTCCGCGCTTTTGAAATAGGGTGGAAAGGACACAACCTTGTTGAATTCAGGCAAAGGCTCTTTCAAAAAGTTTCCGCAAACCATGTTAAGGCCTGGAAGCTCTTGTTCAAGCAGCCTGCAGAGGGTTTCATCTATTTCAAAAGCCACAACAAGGCCTTTTTTTAAAAGCTCGCGGGTGAGAAAGCCTGTTCCGGCTCCTATCTCCAAAACAGTGTCCGATTTTTTCAAGTCAGCAAGGCCAACAGCTTTTTCAACCAGTTTTGGGTCTACTGCAAAGTGTTGGCCGAGTTTTTTGTCGGGCCTGAACCTGTATTCTACCATCAGGTTCTGGAGTTCTTCGAAAAGCGGCATTTTTACTAGAACCTTCTGAATTTAGGCCTTTCCTTTACAGGCGGCCTTGCAAAAAGGTAATGGTTAAGTGAATCGTCTTCGAGCTCAAGCCTTATTCTCTTGGTAATGGTCTTAAGTGGCGCAGGCAAAAGCTTGACTCTTTCGCTTATGTCTTCGAATGAATCAAAGGGCTTCTGGGTTCTTGCCTTGATGATGTCCTGCATGTGCTTTTTTCCCATTCCCGGAAGAAGCTCAAGCTGGTGCCTTCGCAGGGTAATGGGTGCAGCGTTGTTGAAAAAATCCAGAAAGCGCTGTGCATCCTCCAAAACTATTTTTTCAACCGCTTTGTCCAGCTCTGCTACAGCCGTGCTGGTAAGCTGTTCATAGTTTATTCTTCTTTTAATGAACTCTATTTTGTCACGCTCTTCTTTTCCAACGTAAACGGTTTCCATTACCTTTAGCTCGGCTTTTGGAACAACCTCAAGCAATGAAAAAAACTGCTTGCCTATAACCTGGGCTATGGGCTCGGGCTTGAAAGAATTTGGCCTTCCTTTTGGCAAATAGTCAAGCACCAGTGCCTGTTCCTCGTTAGGCATTTCAAATCCAACTCCTCTTTAAGCTATTTGTTGAGCTTCCTGCACAGCTCAATTATCTTTTGCATGCTTGCCTCATCCAAAACAACTTCTTTTGGAAGAAGCAGCTGCAGGATTTCCTTTTTCACTGGAAGAAAATCCACTATTTTCACTATTGTTTCGTCATCCAAATTGCCCATCCCCTTCAATTCGGATACGAGTTTCTTTGCCTGAGTCAAGCTCAGCTTTGAAAACTTTTTTGCATACTTAAGAGTAATGTCCTGCTCATAGCTGAGGTCTTTGTCTTTTTTCCTTTCCGAAAGCAATTGCTTTACTTCAGCCAAAGCAATTGGCTTTTGGTCCAAAACTTTTTCTCCAATCATTTTTTGGCCTCCTGTTTCAAGTGAATTCCTGTAACAGTAAGCTTTTTCTCCAAAGCGCCCTTTCTGACATTCACTATGTAGGCAGAGCCCTGCCTTTTTTCAATAACGCCATAGGTTCCCTGGTAGACTGCGGGAGGCATGCCTGAATGCATTTCAGGCCTTATGTTAATCTGAACCTTTGAGCCGGCCTCAAAAGGCCTTAAAAGCTCGTTGACTGTGGCCTTGCCTGTCTTTTTCTTAAGCTTTGCCCGCGTTTTTGCACGCTTTCCTTTTGCTTTCTTGTTAACCATTTTTCAACGCTCCCAGTCTGCAATTACCCCTAAGCAAATTGTCTAAGAACGTAATATTTAGTCAAAGAAAACCTTTAAATAGCTACCATTCCTGAAAGCTCTTGGATAATACAGGGCAGGCCAGGACACCACTTTTCAAGAAAGAAGGTCCGACACTGACAGAAGAACCCAAAACCCGGGCCCAAAAGGAAAAGAAAAGAGGAAACACCCTGGCCTGAAAGAGCGAATACTCGAAAAGCTGAAGACAAAAAAAAAGCCGAAAAATAAGCCTTTTTAAATGTTTACTAAGCCTTTTTATATAGGGTTTTTAAAGTTTTTAAAGACTTGGAAAACGCGGGAGTTGATGTCGTTTGAAGTACACTATTGTGAACCTTGTTGCCTCTTCTAATTTGAACGCCACTTTGGATTTGTACAATTTGGCCATAAGCATTCCAAACATTGAATACGAACCGGAACAGTTCCCCGGCGCTATACTGAAGCTTAAGGAGCCAAAGGTTTCAATGCTTTTGTTCAAAAACGGGAAAGTGATTTGCAGCGGGGCAAGCAGCGAAAAGCAAATCGCCCAAGCGATTAGAAAGGCCAGCAAGCTCATTCACGGAATCCAAAAAGCAGTGAAAGTGCAATCCAGAGTAAAATACAACGTCGTTAACTTGGTTGCTACAGCAAATTTGAACCAGAACCTTGACTTGTTCCAGACCGCAATGAAGCTTGACAACGTTGAGTATGAACCAGAGCAGTTTCCTGGCGCAATACTGAGAATAGCTGAACCAAAATTGACGCTGCTCTTGTTCAAGAACGGGAAAATGATTTGTGCCGGCGCAAAAAGGGAAAGCCTGCTGAAAAAGGGCTTGAAGGTTGCATCAGATTTGATTGTTGGAAAGAAGAAAAAGAAGGCTTCTAAGAAAAAAAAGCAAGGCCGTTGAATGGGCAGGATTGCAAATTTTTTGAGGCAAAAAGCCAGATGGCTTGACAGGAGAAAACAAAAGCCGGAATTGCTTTTAATCCATGGAAAGCCACATTTCCTCGGCCCAAGCAAAGAGCAGCCAAAATTCAACAGGCGAAAAAAGCCCCACAGGTACACGAAAAAGCGCTGAAAGTTAGCTTTTTAAATCCTGCTAAACCCAATTATATTTGATTAGCGGCCATGCCGCAGGGGAAACACCCGGTCCCATTTCGAACCCGGAAGTTAAGACCTGCAGGGATTAGTTTGGCGCTGAGCTGCTGCTTGGAGCCTACTTGACGCTGCTAATCGCTTTCTTTTGTTAAACTCAAAGCAGTGGCCTGTAAAATAATGCATACAGGGTTTGCGTTTTCTTTTATCAGTGGAAACCTCGTTTCCCCCGTCTTTTAATACTTTTTATCCGGTTAATTTTTTTAATGGATGAAAAGTTTGTGTCCTTTTTTCCTTATCCTGAATTCAAGCCCCAGCAGCTTCCAGTAATGGAGTTTGTTTCAGGCGTTGTTGAAAAAAGCGAAATTGGGTTGGTTGAGGCCTACTGTGGTTTTGGAAAAACGATTTCAACTTTTGCACCAGTCTTTGAAGCAGGTAAAAAAGTGCTTTTGCTTTCTCCGACTCACACTGCAAGAAATGCGGGAATTGCCGAGGCATTAAGAATAAATAAGGAGAAGGAAAAGCAGCTGATGGTTGCAGATTTGAGGTCCAAGTCTACAATGTGTTTTTTGTTTCCAAAAAACCAGTTCAGCTATGAGGCCTGCTGGAGGAAGAGAAAATTTAAAGAATGCCCTTTTTTTAGGTCAACTTACTTTGGAAAAGACCTTTCACCAAAAGCAAAGAAGGCAATCTCGGAAGCAAAAGCGCTTGTCTTTAACAAACCAGAGCAAATTTTTCCAGACGATGACATGAAAAAAGAGCCTCGTTTTTTCAAGGCTTTTGGGGATATCTGCGGGCAAAACGGGGTTTGCTTTTATGAAACCATGAAGCATGTTGTAGAGAAAGCTGATGTCGTTGTCTTGGATTATAATTGGTGTTTTACTGAAATATTTGCATTGCTTAAACTGTTGATTGATGCAAAAGACTTTGTTCTGCTTGTCGATGAAGCAGACGCGCTTGTTGACAGGCTCTACAATAACCTTCATGCAAAGGTTACCTTTCAGGGAGTAAAAGACCTTGTGAGCCAAGCAAGAAGAATCCTTAAGGACGAAGAAGAATTTGGTGAAGACAAAAAAACTTTGAATGAAGCCGATGTCCAATTTTTGAAAGACTTTTCCAAGTATACGGTTGAGATTCTTCAGGATTTCCCGCCAGAGAGAGCAATTTCGCCTGAAAAACTAATGTGGCATTATCTCAGCGGATTCAAGCAGACACTGCAAGAAGAGGGGCTTGCAAGCCAGATAAACTTTGACGACATTATCCGCAGCATGAAAAGGGTAACAGAATCCATTGATTCAAGCGACGGGGCTGAAAAAGCAAAATTTAGGCCACATCTTTTTCTAAAAAAGCTAAGCCAGGTAAGAGGTTCGGAAAAGCACCTTACGTTTATCCCAAAATCCCAGGAAGGAATTTACATCAAGCCATTTGAAATGAAATCAGAACTGCTTTTAAGCGGGCTGACAGCAGTTGAAACCCTTAAACAGTTTCACAGCGCAATCCTTTTTTCTGCAACGATAGGAGATGAAAGGCTTTTTATGGAAGAATTTGGGTTGGGCAGAGAAAATACAAAAGTCTTCAAGCTAAACCACATGCCCCATAAGAAGCTGATTCTTTTAATAGACACTGAACTAGACTCTACTTTCAAGAAGAGGAAAGTGAATGCGCCAAAATATGTTGAAAAAGTCAAAACCCTGCTGGCAGAGGACACTTCATTGATTGTAAGCTGCTGCAACCAAGTTGAAACAGACCAGCTTATTGAAGCAATACCTGAAATGGCAAACGGGCAGGAAAGCACAAACCTTGACGCAGAAAAACCCTATGCAATAAATATAAGAACAAAACATGCAAGAAGCACAAACAAGGCAAGGAAAATAAGAAACTGTATCATTGTAGGCCTTCCTTTGCCTGATTACTCGGATTTTTACTTTAAGCACAAGAGAGACTATTTGGAACGAAAGTATGGAAAAGAACATGCCGGAAAACTGCTTAACAAAAAAGCAGTTGATAACGCAGTTCAATCAATGGGTCGGATAACAAGAGACCTAAAAAGCCCAAAAGCAATGGTGCTCGCAGACAAGCGCTTTGAGTTTGACTTTTTCCTCAAAAAATTTTATGGGAACTCTTTGCCTGCATACTTGAGGCCCTATGCAAAGGCGGTCAACAACAATAGAGAACTGAAAAACGCAATTCACGAGTTCTGGAACCCGGCCTTGGACAAGTAAACCAAGAGAAAATTCAAATCTATGGAAAAACAACGCTTAAATATGAGTTTTGGCTTATTTTTGCGTGATGGCTGCGGAGAAAAAAGGCCCGAATGACCTGAGGTTGGAAAGAGAGCTTTTTATGGGCTCTGCTATTACCGAGATGATGAACTGCATTAAGAGAATGAAGGCAGGGAACTTTGACTGCCAGGCAAAGGTTGTTGAAGGAAGCGGAATGGAAGAGCTTGTTCAAGGCTTTAACAGCATGATTGAAAGCGTCCGCGGCCTCATGGCCCAAACAAAAGAGCAAAACCAGCAGTTGAAGGAACGCGAAGAAGAGCTTAGAAGAACAGTTAAAAGGCTGAGGCAGGCCATGGTTGAGTTGAAGGAACTGGATGTCATGAAAACACAGTTTCTTGCGACAGCTTCCCATGAAATAAAGACACCTATGACGCCGCTGCTCATACAGTCAGAAATGCTTGAAAAAGGCACATGGGGGCCTTTGAACCAAAAGCAGAAAGAGTCTATTTCAGTAATAAAAAGGAACATAAAAAGGCTGAACAATTTGATAACCAGCTTGCTTGAAGTGAGCAGGGCAATGCGCGGCAAAATTTCGTTGAACAAAAAAGCCCAGGATTTGAACGAATTGGTTGAAAGCGCTGTTGCAACAGTTGAAGCAGAAGCCATTGAAAAAAAGGTTAAGATTTCGGTAAAAAAAGGGAAAGAAACTGTTGTTGAATGCGACAAGGACAAGGTTTTGGAGGTTTTGATTAACCTTATTGACAACGCAACAAAGTTCACGCCTGCAAGCGGAAAAATATGGATTGAAACAGGGCGTTCAGGGAAAAACGTGTTTGCCTGCGTGAAAGACAGCGGGAAAGGAATTGAAAAAAAGGATTTGAAAAAGCTGTTCAAGCCCTTTACCCGGCTTGAAGAAGTTTCAACAAGGAAAACCAAGGGCACTGGTTTGGGTTTAAGCATCTGCAAGCAGATTGTGCAAGCCCATGGCGGAAAAATTTGGGTGAAATCAAAGGGCAGAGGCAGGGGAACAAGCTTTTGCTTCAGCCTGCCTGCTTCCTAAAAATGTTTTAAAAGCTGTTTTGGGTTTAGTGCTATTATGGGTTTTGAAAAGGTGCTGGTTTTTGGGGTTCTTTTTTCGGTTGCTTTGGCCGGCTGCATTGGCCCAAACGGCCCTGCACCAAACCCCGAAGCGCAAAGCAATCCAGCTGGCTTTTTTTGCAGCGTAGTGGAAAAAAGGGCCAGTCCAGAAGACGGCGTTTACCTTGTTGCAAGCGTTGTTGGCGAAAGCAAAACTTTGACAGAGTTTGAGGTTTTGTTGGGGAAGGCAGCGGTTTCTGAAAGGGAGCCGTTGTTTAAGGCTTTGTTTGGTTCCGAATCAAAGGAAAGATTTGAATTGCTTTGCGGTTCCAGGGGGGGAATAAAAACAGGAAAAACCAGGGTGGAATATTTGGGAGCCAAAAAAATGGGTGCAGGTGAAAGCGATTGCTTTATGCTGAAATACCCTGCTGTTGGCATGGTTCCTGCTTCCCAGGAAAAGGTGTGCTTTGACAGGCTTGGTTTTTACCTGTCTTATTCGGAAGCAGAGCAGGCAGGCAAAAAAATAGTTCAAGAAGTTGAGAGGCAAGCTTAGCTTTTGTTTTGGTTTCTTTTCTTTCCAAAGGGAATGGTTTTTTCTTGCTTTTGGTGAAAGGTCTTTTCTTCTGTGGTCAAAGAATTCGAATGATTCTTTATTGGCTTCAGAACGGTAGCTGTACTCTTTGAGTTTTGGGCAGGGCCTGTCCAGGCTTGGCTTGCTTTGCATTGGGGTAAAAGTAGTTTGAGAGATTTTGAAGGTTTTGGCAGGCTTTTTCTTTCTTCCAGGGGCCGTTTTTTACTCCCATTGGATTGATTTCAAGAGTTTTTCAAATACCGGCAGCTTTTCTTCGTAGTTTTCTTTTAGGGCTGTGAATGAAAGCCCTATGTCCTGGCTGCCTTTTTTCAGAAGAACCCTGTTTATGGTATAGGGCGGGGCTTGGTTGTCGCATCTTGTTATAAGCTGCTGGCCCTGGATTCCTTTTACAGGGTAATTTTCGTTGAGTTCAAAGCCCGGGCTAATGCATTCTTCCAGGTCTGTTTGCCTCATTTCTTGCCATACTTGTGCAGCGGAGAGTGTGGAAGGCGCTGGATTCATTATTGCAATTACGGCACCTACTTCGCCTTCCGGGCTTAGTTCGTAGAACATTGTAACCATTTCTTCTTCAAAGGATTCAAATCCTGCAGGCTCTTCGTAGGAAAAACTTGTCGGCGTTTCTTCGATGCATCCGCTTAATGCCAGAAAAAGTGCGAGCGCTGCCAAATAAACAGCTTGCTTCATTATAGGAATACGCAATAGGGGCTATTTAATTGTTGTCTTGGTGCAGTTGTGAAAGAATTTGGGTTTTAAAGCTTAATTGGTTTTCTTTTTATGCATGGAATTCGAAAAACAGTCACTGCCAGGCTTAGCAAGGGCTGGAAGAGTCTTTTCAATTGCTTTGATGTCTGGCTTTTTTGTGGCTGTTTTGTACATGCTTGTTTTTGCAAGCCAGGCTTTGAAGGAAAACCTGCTTGTTTTTGGCCTGGCTTTTTTGGTTTTGGTTGTGGTAAATGTTGTTTTTCCCCGCGTCATAAAAACAGGCTTTGGCAGGGGAATGAGGCTTGGGGCAAAAGAGTTTGCCGAAAAGTTCAGTTTGGCCATAGCCTATATTGGCTTGACTATAACTTACTTTATAGGGGTGGGGTTTGTATGGTTTGTTTCAAGGATTGCGGGCAAAAGGTTTATGGAGATTCAGCCGGCCAAAAAGGAAAGCTATTGGATTGAGAAAAAGGGCTTAGGAAGCGACGAGGAAATGTTTTAGTGGTTTGACATGAATGTTTTGGGCATTGGATGCTATTACCATGACAGCAGCGCTTGCCTTGTCAAGGATGGAAAGCTTGTGGCTGCCGCGCAGGAGGAGCGTTTTTCTAGAAAAAAGCATGATTTTGATTTTCCAAAGGGAGCAATAGGCTACTGCTTAAAGGAGGGCAAAATAGGCTTGGATGAGGTTGATGCGGTTGCATTTTATGAAAAGCCTTTCCTTAAGTTTGAGCGCCTTTTGTACCAGTTTGTGGAAACGTTTCCCAAAAGCTATAAGGCTTTTGCCAAAAGCCTGCCTCCGTGGCTTAGTGAAAGGCTTCTTGTGAAAAGTGTTTTGGGCGAGATGGGATACAAGGGCCAGGCATATTTTCCCGAACACCATATGTCGCATGCTGCTTCCTCTTTTCTTGTAAGCCCTTTCAAAAAGGCGGCGATTTTTACTGTTGATGGCGTAGGAGAATGGACTACTACCAGTTTGGGGAAGGGCTATGGCTCGGAACTAAAGATTTTGAAGGAAATCCAGTTCCCGCATTCGCTGGGATTGCTTTATAGTACGGTCACAGCGTTTCTTGGGTTCAGGGTAAACAATTCAGAGTACAAGGTCATGGGCCTTGCGCCGTATGGCAAGCCAAAGTACCTTGACAAGATGCACAAGCTTATTGACATAAAGCCTGATGGAAGCTTTGCCTTGAATATGGAGTACTTTTCATACCATTACAAGATGAGCATGCCAAGCCAAAAGTTTTTGGACCTGTTTGGAAAGCAGAGGAAAAGCGACGAGCCTTTGACTCAATTTCATAAAGACGTTGCAATGTCTCTGCAAAGGATTACGGAGGAAGCTGTTTTTAGCTGTTTGAATTACTTGCACAAGATTACTGGCGAGGAAAACCTTTGCATGGCTGGCGGAGTTGCATTGAACAGTGTTGCAAACGGCAAGATTTTGAAAAACACGCCCTTCAAAAGGGTTTGGATTCAGCCTGCTGCATCTGATGCAGGCGGCTCTGTTGGTGCAGCATACTATGTTTACAACCAGGTTATGGGAAAGCCCCGCAATTTTGTTTTGGATTCGGCTTCTTTGGGCCCTGGCTTTTCGGACAAGCAGGTTGAGTCCTTTTTGAAGGAAGAAAAAATCGTTTACTCAAAGTTCAAGTCAAGGAAAGAGCTTCTGAATACGGCTGTTGGCATGCTGTTGGCTGATAAGGTAATTGGATGGTTTCAGGGAAGAATGGAGTGGGGTCCCCGCGCTTTGGGAAACAGGAGCATTCTTGCTTCGCCTATGAAGGCAGAAATGAAGGACATTCTTAACTTGAAGGTAAAGCACCGCGAGTACTTCAGGCCTTTTGCGCCTGTTATTTGTGACACTGACGTTGACAATTTTTTTGAGTCAGACAAGCCTTTGCCTGACCCGGCCTACTACATGCTTATGGTTTGGCCTATTAGGAGGGAAAAGCAGAAGCTTATTCCCGCTGTTACGCATGTTGATGGTTCGGGAAGGCTGCAGGTAATCAAAAGAAGGCAGAACGAATTGTATTATGATGTCATAAAGGAGTTCGGCAAAAAGACAAAGGTTCCGATTTTGGTCAACACCTCTTTTAACATAAGGGGCGAGCCAATTGTTTGCACGCCAAAAGATGCCTACAGGTGCATGATGGGAACTGGAATTGATGCCTTGTTTGCCGGGAATTTTTTGGTTAAGAGAGAGGACAATAAGAGGGATGAATGGGATTCTGAGGCAAAGGCAAAGGCTTTCGGAAATTGAGGCCTTGTCTTTTGAAAAGTTTTTTAAAAAGAATCATGGTCAGGGATTGCAATGAGAATGCTTTATCTTGGAAAGGAAATGACGAGGTTTCTTTGGAAGAAGAAGCTTTGGTGGCTTGCCCCAATAATCGTTTTGCTTATAGTTGTAGGGCTTTTGCTGATTTTTGGGCAAAGCTCTGTTTTGAGCCCGTTTGTTTATGCCTTGTTCTGAGCTCCTTTGCGCAAATGCTTTGGGCTCGTGGTTTTGTTGCACACGATTTTTTTTTTTGAATCAGACAAGGCCTTTTTCAAGGAGCTCTTTTTCCAGGGCAAGAGCGGCCAGTTCATGGCCTTCCTTGTTCCAGTGTGGGTCTGATTCAAAGTATGGCTGTTGCGGGCTTTCCCTGAAGGTTTCAACAAGCGTCACTGGAACAAGGTTGGGCTTGTCTTTGAGGAATTTTTTTAACCGTGTTTCAGGGTAATCGTATTCAAAGTTTTTTTCCGGAATGCCGTAGGCTGCAAGTGCCTTGGCCCTTAGGCTGTCGTTTACCTGAAAGTTTGAGGGAATCGTTACCACCACTATTTTTAGGTTGTGCTCTTGCGCGATTTCTTGGGCGCGTTCAAGCTGCTCTTCTGTTTCTTTCCAGGCTTGTTCCATGGGTTCAGGAACAGGGTTTTCAAGGCTTAGCAAGTGTGCAGGCGGCCTTTTTTCATGCATTAAACCCAGAGCCATCAGCATTTCTCTTAGGATGGGAACTGCCCTTATTTTTTCTGCAAAAAAGCCATAGCTTTTCAGGTTGTTTCTTAGAAATCCTTTGAGGTCATTGGCAGGCTGGGGTCTTGCCTTAAGGCACCCGTTTTCAATTTGGTAGCGGAACTCGTTTTCCAGGTTTCCGTAGACGTCGTTTCCTGCAAAGAATCCAAGAATTGCCAAGTCAGGGCTTTCTTTTTCCAGGTATTGCTCTAAAACGCTGAGCTCTTGTTTTGTGCTGTAGCCTGGAACCCCTGTGTTTGTGATGGAAACGCTTTTTCCTTTCTCTTGGAGGCTTTCTGAAAGCCTGGCTGTGAATACCTGGTTTTGTTCTACGCCTTGGCCAAAGACAAAGCTGTCTCCCAATGCAAGTATTTGAAAGCTTTCTGTTTCGGTTTCAGGGCTTCTTTGCCCGCGGGAATTGGTTTCAATTGTTATGCTGTATTCAGGGGTTTGGTGAATTTTTTCAAGGCTGGGTTTCAGGGCCCAGCCTGTGTTTGGGTCGTATTGGTAGCCGCAGAAAACGTTGGCCTGGTTTTGGGCAACCATTAGTCTGGCGGTTCCTTCAAGCAGAAGAAGGCATAAAAGAAGCGAAAACAGAAGCAGGGCCAGGTTTGTCAAAAAGGCTTTTGTTTTTTTGCCGCAAAAAAGCTGTTTCATTGTTATACTTGGGCTTTGCTGCTTATTTTAAAGTTTTCTTCAGATGCTTTGAGAAATGCCCCAAGCCATGAAAAGAGGGCTTTGTTTTTAGTTTCTTATTTAAAGCTATTGCTGTTTTTATTTTAGGGGTAGTCGCATGTCTTTGGACAAGGTTGTTGGCTGGGTAAAGGCAAACAGGATGCAGTTAGCGCTTCTTTTGCTTATTTTTGCGTTGGCTTTTGGCATCCGCGCCCACTTGTTCAAGTACGAGTACATGTTTGGGTTTGACTCCTATTACCATGCAAGAATGGTTGAAACCGTTCTTGAGCAGGGTGATATTCCGAGAAACGACCAGTTGGCTTACTATTTCATTGGAGGGGTTCCTCCGCCAAGAAACCAGTTTTTCTGGTATTTTTCTGCAGCGCTTTACAAGGTTGGCTCTATTCCTTTCACTCTGGGAACCTACAACAAAGAGCTTTGGGTTGAATTCGTGAAATTTTTGCCAGCCCTTTTTGGCGCCTTGATCAGCGTGGCCATGTTTTTTGTTGGAAAGGAGTTTTACAGCAAGCGGGTTGGCTATTTTATGGCTTTTTTTGCTGCAATCGTTCCAAGCTTTGTTTACAGGACGCTTGCAGGCTTTTTTGAGGAAGACAGCCTTGGGTTTTTGTGGCTTGTTATTGGCCTGGTGTTTTTTGCAAGGGCTTTGAAAAACCCGGTTTTTAACAGGAAGCATTTTCTGAACGCGGTTCTGGCGGGAGCCTTTTTTGGGGTAATGGCCTTAACTTGGGACTTGTTTCTCCTTATTCCAATCATTCTTGTGCTTTACTTTGTTTTCGCGTTGATGAACATTTACCCAAACCAGGGCTTTTCTAAAACGATTGATTTTGCCAAGCTTTTTGGCACATCGTTTTTGATGATGATCAGCATTGCGACTGCGAGCTATGGCTTGAGCTGGATTCAAAGCGCCCAAGGCTATGCACTGGGTTCTGTTTTCAAAGCGCTGGCAGCAGTCGGGGCTTCAACAGAGATGGCTGGTGTAATGATGTTGGGCCTGTTTATCGCCTTTGCGGCTTTGATGCTTTTCTTGGCCCACAAAAAGGAAAACGCCACAATAAAGCTGATTTCAACCATTTTGCTCTACGTTTTCGTGATTGCAATAGTTTACATGTTTTTGACAACACCAGTCTTGTTCCAGGAGCAGACGGTTTTAGGCCAAACCGTTGGCGAAGAAAACACAGGAAAGCAGTTTTTTGGAATAAAGTACAATGCCTTGATTGTGTTTCCATGGCTGGCCTTGCTTCTTATCCCAATAAGGCTTTTCCGCGACAAACGCGACCATCTGAGTGCAATGATTTTCTTCTGGGTTTTGATAACGCTTTTCATGGCATGGTACAAGCTTAAGTTTACTTACACTTTTGGCCTGCCGATTGCTGCTGCTGCGGGCATAATTGTAGCAGAAGCCTTTTACTATGTCGGCAACAGGACCACTTTTGAAAAGAAAACTGTTGCCCTTTCGTTGGGTTTCATGCTTTTGATTGGAATCGCTTCTGCATCGATTTTTGTGCCGGACAAGGTTCCGCACATTGAAAACAGGTACCCTGACTGGAAGGGAATGCTTTTGTGGATGCAGGACCCTGAAAATATTCCTGTTGATGCAAAAATGTTCAACTGGTGGGACAACGGCCACTGGATTAGTTTCATTGGGGAAAGGGCCGTAAGTGCTGACAACAGGAACGCGAGCTTTGAAGGCAACCGCGACTTTGCCTTGTTTGTGACAGCAAGTGATGTAAACCAGCGGCTGAGCATTGCAAAAGAATATGACTTTGATTACGTTATTCTCGCAAGCGACATGTTTGCAAGCATGGGCTCTTTTGCCCACTATGGGTACAACACAATGGATAACATGGACCCAAGGGTTGCACAATTTTATTTGACCCAGCATTTCGCAATTCCATGCAGTGGTTCAGAGCAGCAAGGCCGAATTGTTTACAACTGCGGTGGAACCAACAACATTCCTGCAGAGCAAATGAACAGCATTGCAACAAAGTGGAACACAAACGTTTACCGTGTTGAAACCCTGCCAAACGGTTTGACAGTGCCAACATACCTTTACCGTGGAGAAGACAACAGCGAAATTTATTTGGTTGACCCTCCGGTAAATCAAAGCACGCTTGCAAGGCTTTGGTTCAAAGAGCCTGAAACCATGCAGTACTTTGAAGAGGTTTACGCATTGAACGGCATGCGCATTTTTAAGGTAAAAAAGGATGCGCTTGCAGCCTGGCAGCCTGCCTAACAGTTGGCGAGCGCTAGCAAGCTTAGCCGATTCGCGTAAGCGAATGGGCTCCACACTTGTTGCACTGCAGCGTAGCGCCGTTTCCAAAGGCAGTTTTTTCCCAAGGCTTTTGCTGCATCAAAAGGCTTTGCTGCCAGCGGGCAACAAGCCGGGCGTGACTGTGTTTTTGTTACAATTGTAGAAGGGTTGCTTTTTAAATTCTGAATCCAAATAAATTATGCTTATGTACTTGTTTGTTTTAACGCTTTTGGTTTCGTTTGCTTCCGCTTTCTTTATCACAAACTATTTCATGCCCTTGCTTATTTCAAGGATGCAGAAGCGGGGCATTGTTGGCAGGGACATGAACAAGCATGGCAACAAAAAGGTTGCCGAAATGGGGGGAATATGCGTTTGGCTTGGGTTTAGCACTGGAATTATAACAAGCCTGTTTCTTTTTTCCTACCTTGACTGGGTTGAGTTAAGGCTGAGCTTTCTTTTAGCTGGCCTGAGCACGATTGCAATGGTTGGCTTTTTAGGCGTTGTAGATGATTTGGTTGGATGGAAGAATGGGATAAGGCAGTGGCAGCATGCTTTGATTCCTGTTTTTGCCGCACTTCCTTTGATGGCAGTCAAGATATCAAACCCCCCGATTTTTTTGCCGTTTATAGGGTTTTTGCCTGAAAGCTATTTTTTGCCCTTTTTTGGGGCGGTCAGCTTTGGAATCGTTTACAGCCTTGTGCTTGTTCCAATAGGGGTAACTGGTGCAAGCAATGCCGCAAACATGCTTGCAGGCTTGAATGGATTGGAGGCAGGGCTTGGCATCATAATAAGCGCCACCATGGGGGCAATTGCCGTCATTCAGGGAAAGCCCGAGGCAGCAATTGTTTCAATTGCAATGCTTGGCGCTTTGATTGCGTTTTTACGCTACAACTGGTTTCCTGCAAAGGTTTTTGGCGGAGACTCCTTAACCTTGATGATTGGGGCAAGCATTGCAACAGCTGCAATCCTTGGAGACATGGAAAAGATTGGCGTTTTGCTGATGGCAATGTATTTTGTTGAATTGTTTTTAAAAGGCCGTTTCAGAATGCAGAGGGAAGGGTTTGGGATTCCTACAAAGAGCGGAATAGTGAAGGCCCCAAAGCAGGTTGCAAGCTTGACGCATATGGTGATGAAGCTTGACAGTTTTACAGAAAAGCAGGTTGTCGGGATTTTGCTTTTGGTTCAGGGAGGAATAGCGCTTTTAGTGTTTTGGTTTTCGCTCTTTGGTTTGTTTTAGTGGTTTGAATGAAAAAAGAAATCAGGGTATGCCTTGCATGCAGTGCAGGAGGCCATTTGACTGAATTGCTTCAGCTTGAAGAAGCCTGGCATTCTTTGGACAGGTTTTTTGTTTCAGATAAAAGGGCAAACGCTTTAGAGCTGGCAAAAAAGGAAAAGGTTTTTTTTGTTTCATGCCCTAGGAGAAACCCGCTAAAGCTTTTGGCGAACCTTTTTCAGGCTGCGGCAGTTTTGGCAAGGGAAAAGCCTGATGTGGTTATAAGCACTGGCGCTGATACCGCTGTGCCATTGTGTGTTTTGGCAAAGCTTTTTGGCAAAAGGGTTGTTTTTATTGAAAGCTTTTGCCGAGTGAAGGGCCCAAGCCTGAGCGGCAAAATAATGTACCGCTTTGCAGACCTTTTTTTGGTGCAGTGGCCCCAAAATAGGGCGTTTTTCCCAAAGGCAGAGTATGCAGGTTCGGTGTTTTGAATGAAGGTTTTTGTTTCAGTGGGAACCCACCCACAGCCCTTTGACAGGCTTTTGAAAGAGATTGACAGGGTTGCCGGAAGGGGAAAAGCCAGGGTGCAGCTGTTTGCCCAGACTGGTAACAGCCGCTACAAGCCAAAGCATTTTGCAAGCCAAGCGCTTTTGGATTCAAAGGATTTTGAGGGAAAAATTTCTTGGAGTGATGTGGTGGTAAGCCATGGGGGCGCAGGAACCATTATAACGGTCTTAAGGCATAAAAAGCCACTTCTCTTGGTGCCTAGACTTAGGAAATTTGGGGAGCATACAAACGACCACCAGCTTGACTTGGCAAAGGCCTTGGAAACGGAGGGGAAGGCGAAAGCGGTTTTTGAGACAAGGGAATTAGAGAAAGCGCTTTTGGAAATGAAATCATTCAAGCCTGATTTGCATTCCGACAGGAAAAGGCTTGTGGCCAGAATCGAGGGTTTTTTGGGTGAACTGAAATGAGTGGAATGGCGAGTGTTATGCTTTTGAACATGAATGGAAAAAAGCTTACACGCGACTGCATTGAGTCTGTTCAAAGAAACACTTTTTACCCAAATTATGAGGTCGTGGTTGTAGACAATGGCAGCACAGATGGTTCTGTTGAGATGCTTAAGGCCTTGAAGAAAAAAGGCATTGTAAAGGCATTGGTTTTGAACAAAGAGAACGTGGGGTACAGCGCCGGCGTAAACCAGGGCTTTGAAGCCAGCAGTGGCGAATGGGTTTACCATTTGGATAACGACACTTTGGTTGAAAAAAATTGGCTGAGCAAGGCTGTAGAGGCTGCTGAGAATTTTCCAAAAAAGGTTGGCGCGGTTGGAAGCAAAATCGTTGGAAAGGCTGATTTTGGAAAAGGGTTGCAGGGCCCTGAGGTGGTGAGGGAAAGGATGGCTGTTTGCGGTGCTGCGATGATGTATTCAAGGAAGGCCTTGGAAAAGGTTGGTGTTTTGGATGCAAAGCTTTGGAGCCCGATTTATGGCGAGGAGCAGGACTGGTGTTATCGTGCAAGGAATAAGGGGTTTGCTGTCTTGGAAACAAATGCCAGCAGGGTTTACCATATCGGGGGCCAGGACACCACGAAAAGCATTAAGGCTGTTGCGCGCTACAGGCTTTTGGAGAGGAACAGGCTTAGGGCAATGTTATACAATCTGCCCCTGCCTGACTTTTTGAGGCATGTTCCTGGCCTGGCGCTGATTTTTTTGAACAGCTTCAGGCAGGGAATGACACTGCATCTTTTAGCCGCTTATTGGGAAAACCTCAAAGGCTTTAAAGAGGTTTTGAGGCAAAGAAGAAAAAGGAGGGCGAGGCTGTTTTGACTGAAAAAAAGTTTGGGGTAAAAGAAGCGGAAAAGCTTGCTTCTAAGGCGCAAGGCTACTTGTCTCTGGCTGAGGGGCGGCTTTTGCACAGGCTTGCAAAGGAATGCAATGCTGTGGGAGAAATTGTTGAAATCGGCTCTTGGAAAGGCCGTTCAACCATTTGGATTGCTTTTGGTTCAAGGCAGGGCTCTGGAAAAAAGGTTTATGCAATAGACCCGCATACCGGTTCAGAGGGAATGCCTAAAGGAAACAGCTTTAAGGAGTTCAAAGCCAACATTTCAAAGGCAGGCGTTTCCTCTTTGGTGAAGCCTATAGTTAAAACAAGCGAGCAGGCAGCCTCTGGATTCAGGGAAAAGGCTGCTTTTGTGTTCATTGACGGAAACCACGACTACGGGTTTGCAAGGCAGGATTTTGACTTGTGGTTTCCAAAGGTTTCTGAAAACGGGGTAATGGCTTTTCATGACACCAATTTGGTTGAAGGCCCGAAAAGGGTTGTAAATGAGAGCGTTTTTCCCTCAAGGTTTTTTCGCAGGATTGGGTTTGCTGATTCGATTACTTTTGCTGAAAAGGTTTCCCAAAATTCTTTTTGGGACAGGCTGCGGAACAGGTATGTCCAGGTTTTGAAGGAGTTTTTCACTTTGGCGAGCGTTGTGAACCTGAAGATAGGCATTCCTGGGCCTTTGAAGGCTTTGGGAAAAAAGGCCATGAAAATGGCTCAATGAGGCTTTTTTTTGAGAATTGCACCAGAACACTATTTAAAAGCCCTCTTTTAATAAAGTTATATAGGTTTAGTCTGTTTGGGTTTTTTTTTGATGGAAAAGGTTCTTATTACAGGGGGGGCTGGCTTTATAGGATGCAATGCCGCTGACTTTTTTGCTGAAAAGGCTTCAAAGCTGGTTGTTTTGGACAATTTTTCAAGGCCTGGCGGCAGGGAAAACCTGGCATGGCTTAGGGAAAGGCATTCAAATGTTGAAGTGGTTGAGGCAGACGTTGTAAAAGACCAGGCAAAGCTCGGTAATGCTGTTAAGGGTTCGGACATGGTGTGCCATTTTGCTGCACAGGTTGCGGTTACCAAAAGCGTCAAAAACCCGAGGGAAGACTTTGAAATCAATGCATTGGGCACGTTTAATGTTTTGGAGGCTGCAAGGAAAAACGCAGACCAGGCTGTGTTTTTTACAAGCAGCACCAACAAGGTTTATGGTGGAATGGAGCAAGTTGAGATTGTTGAAAAAAATGGGCGCTACCAGTACAAGGATTATCCAAAGGGCATAAGCGAGGAGGCCTTGCTTGACTTTCACAGCCCTTATGGCTGCAGCAAGGGATGTTCAGACCAGTACACGCGCGATTATGCGCGGATTTATGGTTTGAAGACAGTTGTTTTCAGGCAGAGCTGCATTTACGGGCAAAGGCAGTTTGGCATAGAGGACCAGGGCTGGGTTGCATGGTTTGCGATTGCAGCTGCTTTGGGAAAAAAGCTCACAATTTATGGTGACGGAAAGCAGGTAAGGGACGTTCTTTTTATTGACGACCTTGTAAGGGCATATGGCCTTGCTTTTGAGGCCATTAAAAAAACAGGGGGCCAGATTTTTAACATAGGCGGCGGCCCGCAAAACACGATGAGCTTGCTTGAACTTTTGGGTTTTTTGGAAGAGTTTTCTGGAAAAAAGATTGATGTTGGGTTCAGCGACTGGCGTCCGGGCGACCAGCCTGTTTTTGTTTCCGATATTTCAAAGGCAGAAAAGTTTTTTGGCTGGCAGCCGAAGGTTGGCGCAAAAGAGGGCGTTAAAAGGCTTTATGAATGGGTTTCAAAAAACCCTGAAATGTTTAAGGGACTGTAGGTGATTTTATGGCAAAAGTTTTGGTAACAGGCGGAGCAGGATTCATTGGATCTTTTATAGTGGACCAACTGGTTGAAAAAGGCCATGATGTAGTTGTATTGGATAACTTGGATAAGCAGGTTCACCCCACAGGGGAAAAGCCTGAATGGCTTAATGGCAAGGCAGAGTTCATCAAGGGGGATGTGAGAAACAAGGATGGCCTCAAAAAGGCTTTTGAAGGCGTTGAGGTTTTGTTTCATGAAGCTGCTGCTGTCGGCGTCGGCCAAAGCATGTATGAAATAGGTTACTATGTGGATGCTAACACAGGGGGAACCGCCAATGTGCTGGAATTCCTTGCAAACCAGGAGCATTCTGTGAAAAAGATGATGGTTGCGGCTTCCATGAGCGAATACGGCGAAGGGCTTTATGAATGCAGTTCATGCGGAAAAATTGAGCCAGGGATGCGAAAAGAGGGGAATTTGGCTTCAGGCAAGTTTGAGCACTTTTGCCCAAACTGCGGCAAGGCCTTGAAGCCTGTTCCAACGCCTGAAACCAAGCATTTGGACTGCAAGAGCGTTTACGCTTTGACAAAAAAGGACCAGGAAGAGCTTGTGCTGATGGTTGGCAAGGCCTATGGAATAAAGGCAGTGGCACTGCGTTACTTCAACGTCTTTGGGGCAAGGCAAAGCCTGAGCAACCCTTACACCGGCGTTGCCGCAATTTTCATGAGCCGCATAAAGAATGGCAACAGGCCAATTGTGTATGAAGATGGGTTGCAGACCCGCGATTTTGTGTCAGTGCACGACATTGCAAAGGCAAACATTCTGGCAATGGAGCAAAACTCTGCAAACTTTGAGGTTTTCAACGTGGGGTCAGGGCAGCCGCTTTCAATAAAGTCTGTTGCGGAAAAGATTGCCGGCTTGTATGGCTTGGATTTGAAGCCAGAGATAACAAACAAGTTCAGGAAAGGCGACATAAGGCATTGCTTTGCTGACATCTCAAAGATTAAAAGCAGGCTTGGGTTTGAGCCAAGTGTTTCCTTTGAAGAGGGCATGAAGGAAATAATTGAATGGAGCCAGAGTGTGAAGGCAGAAGACAGGTTTGATGAAGCCACCCGCGAACTCAAGAAAAAAGGCCTTATTTGATAAGCAAAAAGCAGGGTTTTGATGAGAATATTCTACCTTACCAGTGTTTTGGGCAATTCAGGAGGAAGCGAGATCTATACCCGCGATTTGATTTTGGAACTCTTGAAGAGGGGCCATGAGGTAATGGTTTGCACCCCTGTCCCTTACAAGGTAAAGGGCGCGAAGATGGTTTTTTTGCCAAGGTTCGGTCATCACGCTTTCTGGAAATTTGAGGCCCCGTTTTTTTATGGAAAGGCCTTGAAGGCAGCTAAAGGTTTTAAGCCGGATGTGATCCAAAGCCACAGCAACAGCATGATGGGCCTAATAGGCCATTTTTTGAAGAGAACGCTTAAAGTGCCGCATGTGCTGCTTATTGAGCTCATCACCTCAAAAAACGTGAACCTTCACACAAAGTTCATTCACTTCACTGAAAGGGTTTTTTTGCCAAAGCTCAATTATGATAGGCTAATTGTCTGGACCGAGCAAATGAAACAAAAGTTTTTGCTTCCATGGGGCATTGAAGAGAAAAGGGTTGAAGTAATGCCTGCCGCACTTAATTTGTCAAATTACCCTTTGAACATTTCTGGGAAAGATGTAAAAAAGCGCTTTGGAGGGCATTTGATTACTTCAATCAAGACGTTGTGGGGAACAAATGTAAAAGGCCTTGAGTATGTGGTTAAGGGCATGAAGTTTGTCAGGGAAAAGCACCCTGAATACAAGTACGTTATTTTTGGAAGCGGCGCCGAAAAACACGTGTTGGAAGGGCTTGTGAAAAAAGAGGGCCTTGAAAAAAATGTTGTCATTGCAGGCCCAATCAAACCCAAAGATTGCAAAAAGGTTTGGGCTGCAACAGAGATAGCACCACACAGCTATGTTTACGAGTTCTCTACATCTATATCCTTTTTGGAGTATTTTGCAATGGGAAAGGCCTG
>CAZMUN010000017.1:0-25850 GCA_964569815.1 uncultured archaeon | reverse complement strand
TGAAAGGCTGATGCTGCCGTCAGGGGAAATCGTGTAATGGGCATATTTTGTAGTAGGAGTTATTGGCGACCAACCGTCAAAATCTTCAATAGGGCAGGTGTAAACATAGGTGTAAAAGTCCATGTTGCCTTCAGGGCTTCCAATAAGGTTATAGCCAAACTCGGAAATTATTCCGGTCGGATTGTTTTCACAAAACTCAGACAGGTCAAAGGAAGGGTCTCCTGTCCAAAAATTTTCATAGTATTTTCTTGGAGCCAGCTTGTGGTCCACATACTCAAAAGGCGGCTCATCTTCAAGAATTATGGTCATTACCTGCGGTTCAACAAAGGTCGAAAAATCGTAATCCCATCCGCCGCGAACAAGGGCAACTATGTAAATATGGTTTCCGTTGTGGGCAATTGGAAAAGAGTAAGTTGGGTTGCGCACGAATTCAGAAAAGTTTCCTGGAGTGATGGTGTTCCTGCATGTAATGCCTGGAAAAGTGCAGGGGTCCAGGGTGTAGTGGTCGCCGGCCAATTTGGTCCAGCGCACTGCTGCAAATGCTGGGGGAAGAAGCAAAAGCGAAAAAAGCAGCAATGCCAAAAAGGCAAATTGTCTAGGTGTCACTGTTCTGGCCTCCTTTCCTCAGTGCACTCAACGCCTGAAAGGTTTGCCAAAAGAGGGGAAAGCTTGTTTTCAGCGTCTTTTGGGAGAACACATTTCTTGGTGTAGGGAACAGAGCCGTCAGGGTAAATTACGGAATAGGTTGCAAGGCATTCCTCTCCTTTTGGCTCAAGGGAAACCATTGTTGAGATTCCAGTGCCTGCACCTTGGTTCAGGAAAGGCCTGGCAGGCGGGTTTTGCAGGTCATAGTTTAGGTTGAGAACGGTTGGCAGGCATTCAGCGCTTCGCTCATTGAAGCAGGCAATGTCCAGGCATTCAAAGGATTCAGGGCCCTGGCCTGGCAAAAAAACCAAGAGAGCGGCAATTAAAACAACCAGCAAAACAGCAGGCGTTAAAGCAATAAGCAATTTCTTGAAATCCAGGGCCATTTTCGTTTAATAGAAAGGCAAGGCAGTATTTATTTCTTTCTTAAAAGGCGGCAGAAGGGGTGGACTCCAAAAAACGAAAAACCGCATTTAAAGCAAAAAGGCAAGCCTAAAGAAAAATATACATAATGAAGGGAGGCTGCAAAAAAGGCTCGCACAAGGAAGGAACAGAAAGCCGTGGCTTTAAAACAGCAAAAAAAGCCGTCTACATAACCGGTTTTTTTTCAGAATTTGACTAAAAAAAAGCCAGCCAAAAAAAAGCAAATATACATAAAAAATAAGGCCAAATCAAGCTTTATTTTGTCATTAACACCCTATAAAAAATTAATTTGAAAAAAGAAGGGCAAATTAAGCTCCATTTCACCGAAAAGTATTTATATGGGGTATGCTATAATAATAGTGCTTTGCGAAGGGATCAGAAATGAAAACAGATGAAACCAGTTTGGAATCATTTGGTCTTAGTTTTGAGAAGGCATCTGAGCTAGGCAGAACTCTGAGCAAAGGGGGCATTACTAAACCTGACAGTGAAACTGCTTTTTTGAAAAAAGCCAGGAAGTAATGCCCTTCTTCACCCCTTTCTACCGCTTTTTTTAGGGGCTGTTTTTTGCCCGATTGATTCGTTTAAAATTGCTTTGCAGGCTAATTTTTTCATGAGAATCGTTGTAACAGGAAGCCCAGGCGTTGGAAAAACAAGCGCTGCAAGGCTTTTGGGAAAAAGGCTGAAGGCCAGGGTTTTGAATGAGAAGCAGTTTGCTTTAGAGGCGAGAATCGGCAAATGGGACTCTGAGGAGGACGAGCTGGTTATTCCGCTTGGGCCTTTTGCAAAAGCAGTCAACGGCCTTTTGGAAAAGCAAAAAAACGTTGTTTTGGAGGGGCATCTTTTATGCGAGCTCAAGCTCAAGGCAGATTTTGTTGTGCTTATAAGATGCCATCCCGAGGTTTTGGAGCCAAGGCTTGAAAGCCGCGGCTATACCGCTGAAAAGGTCCAGGATAACGTGTTTTGCGAGGGAATAGATTATTGTAAGAAGCGCGTGAAAAGGAATTTTCAGGAAGAAAAGCTTGTGGAAATCGAGTCCGGGAAAAGTATAAAAGAAACATTGGAGAGAATTATAAGGGGGCTGAAGGAAAAGGGGGCAAAAATATGAAAAGGGTTTTTTTAGCGATTCTGCTGGCAGTTGTGCTTATACATAACGCCTGGGCTGGAACTGTTTTTGAAAGAACTTTGGGGGAGATGGGCTACGAGCCTGTTTTGGTTCAAGGCCAGATGCAAAGAAGCTGCCGTGAAATAAGGTTTATTTTTCCGGAAGGCATTGACGTGGAAAACGAGGAAACATACCCTGTTCTTTCCATCGGCATAGAAATCGGGCCATTGGAAGAGGGAAGAATTGACGTAAATGCGGCGCTTAACCAAGAACAAATAGCAGGGCTTCATTTGGAAGACTTTAAGTGCTCTGAGCAAAAATGCTGGGAAAGGGTTTTCTTGCCCAAAAACCTTCTTCAAGAAGAAAATTCCCTGGAACTCTGCCTTGGAACAGGCAATGCAATAACAGGATTGGTTTTAGACAAAGAGTCTAAGGTAGGGCTTTACAAGCTGCCGGATTTTTCAAGCAAGGGAGCTTTTGTTGTAAGTGCAGAAGAGCAAAAGCTTGTTTTGGGGGAAAAAACCGAAATAAAAATAGTTCTACATAACCAGGGCAGTGATTCAACTCTTGTCAGAGTAGAGTATGCAAGGCCTTTGGCCGAAGACAAGAACGCTTTTTCCGTGGTGGAGGGCGACAACTACTTCAATGGCGAAATAAACCCAGGCGAGAAAGTGGAAATAGATTATGTTGTAAAGCCAAGGGTTGCTTTCCCTATGACTTTGCCGCCGGCAATCGTTTACTTTGAAAACGGGTTTTCTGAAATTGAGTCAAAGTTCAGCAACCTGTTGACTTTGGATGTCCGGGAGCCTGAAAGGAAAATAGAGGCCTTCATTGTAAAAGGCCAGGAAACCGCTTTTGTTGGCGAAACCGTGGAAATGAAGCTCGCTGTAAAGAACATTGGCAACGACCCCCTTTACAATTTGTCTGTTGGCCTTGAGTCAGAGGCTTCTGTTAGCCAGGGCAATAGAAGCATTCCGGAAATTTTGCCAAAGGAAACGGCTTACCTGGAGTTTGGCGTTACAGGCCAGGAGCCAGGAAAGTTCCCTGTAGGGTGCGTTGTAACCTATGTCGACCTCAATGTTTTACAGGAAAGCTGCCAGAACAGCTTTGTGGAATTCAAACAAAGGGAAATAAGCCCCGCTATTTATGCAGGCATTGTGTTGGTTGCAATTGCCGCAGTAGTTTACATATACCTTGTTAAAGGCTGACTACCAGTTTCTCTGGATTTTTTTAAGAAGCCGGCTTTTTTCTTCAGCGTTCTTCTTTTTCTTTAGCCTTACAGCAAAAACCAGTATCGAGCAGATTGCAACAGGCCAAATGAATACAGGCAGGTTTAGTTCTGCAGCCGGCTTCAATGGCATCAGGCTTCGAGCGTTTTTTGACGAGGCTATTGATTTCAGGTAGTTTCCTTCCAACAGCTCTTTTTTTGCCTGCTCAAGCACTGATTCGGCTTCAGTGTTTTTGGGGAGTTGGTTGAAAAGTTCGGCTCCTGTGTTGTAGGATACGACAGCGTCCTGTTTTATGGATTCAAAGGCCTTTTTCAGGCGTGAGTTCAAAAGCTCTGCTTGGCTGGACTTTTCTTCGAGATTTTCTGCAAATGAGTGGGATTTTTCAAGGGCTTCTTCAAAGTTTTGGCCCTGGCTTTGTTTAAGAAAGTCCTGAATGTCTTTTTTGGAGAGAAAGGTTTTGAGGCTGTTTAGTTCAAGCCTTCTTTTTTCAAGCTCTGGCCTTGTTATTGGAAGAACGTATTTGGCTGAAAAAACCTCTTGGTCTGAAACGTTGTTGAAGAGAGCTTCAAGGCCTTCAAGGGTTCGCTCTGTTTCAGTTATTTCTTCTTTCAGGGTTTTTAGCTTTTCAAAGACTTCTTTGGCTTGGAATTCTTTTGCTTGGTTTTGGTCTGCTGTTTGCAGGGCCAGAATTTCAACAGGTTTTAGGGCCTGCCATTGTTCTTCAAGAACTGTTGAAAGGCTTTGGAGGCCTTGGTCAATGTCTGGGAGCAGGGGGAAGGCTTTTTCTAGTGAAAGCAAGCCAAACTCAAAGAATTTCTCAAATTCTGACAGCTGGTGTTCAAAGGACTGTAGTTCTTTTTCAGGCAAAGTGTTTTCTTCAAGGCCCTGAATTTTGTTGAGAAACGCTTTTGATTCAGAGAGGCTTTTTTCTGTCCTTTTTACTTCGGGTTGCTTTCTGAAAAATCCTTCAATCTCTTGCTTTAGTGCAAGGCAGTTTCTTTTGACTGCTTCAAGGTCAGGGTAAGGCTTTTCAAGGTCGAGCAAGTAGTGGTACTGGATTTTGAAGCCATCGAGGTCCAGGGCGCTTGATTCCTCGTTTTGAAAGATTTTTTCAAGAAAAGAAAAGCATTCTTTAAGGGCGATTTCTTCTTTTAGGGCATATTCTTGAAGGTCTTTCAGGGCGGCTTGAAAGAGGCTGAATTCTTCAACCATTTCACTGCAGGCCACAAGCTTTTTCTCCGGGTTGTCTGCATTTTCAAGGTTTTTTATTTTTAATTCGGTTCTGGCTTTGAGGTCTCCAGCTTGGGCAACAAAGCCTTTTGGAAGGGAGTTTTTTTCAAAGTGTTGTTTTACGAACAGGGCTCTTTCGTTGCATAGGACAATTAGGCCTGATAGGATTTCTGTTTCAAGGTATGCCATGTTTTCTTTCAGGGTTGCTGCTTTCAGATTAAGCTCTTTTAGGGACAAGGCCTTTCTGCCAAGGCTTATTTTGCCAAGGGATTCAAGGGCCTTTATTTGGGAAAGCTCTGATTCTATTTTGGAAAGCTCTGCCTGGGCTTTTTCCCTGAGCTGGCTAAAGTCTTGGACAGAGTATTTTTGCGAGGAAATCGTTGTTTCCTGGGAAAGGCCTGTGTAAAGCTTTTCAAAGAAGTTTTGGTCAAATCCAGTGTATTTCTTTGCGGCAAGGGAGGCCATGCTTTGTTTTGCGGAAGCAATTTTTTGGGAAAGCTGGTTTTCAAGCTCGCTGTTTCTTTCGATGAGTTCTGTTCTGTGTTTTGCGTTTTCTGAAACCAGGGCTGAAAATCGTGAAAGGCAGCTGTTTTCAAGGCCCATGAAAGTGGAATAGGATTGCATGAATTCGAAGGCAGGGGTTTTTTCAAGCCCCTCTATGGCCTGTTTTTCGGTGTAAAGGGCGGAAAGCAGGGAAACCAAAGGCGGCAAAACAGAGTCTATGAAGGGTATTCCAAAACTCTTGTTAAGGTAGGAACCAAGCTCTTCTGACTTTGGTTCAACCAAGTCAAGGACGCTTTTTTCCTGAACAAGGCTGTTTTGGAAGCCGGTTTTTTCTGCCAGGTTTGAAAAGTTTTTGGTTTGGTTTGAATGGAAGCAGGAATATGTTTCTGTTTGGCAGCTTTTCAGGGGAAGGTCGTTGATGTTTTCTGCAAGTGCAGCGAAGTCATTGAACAATGGCTCTTCTTTCACTAGCTCAACGTCCTGCTTCTTCAGGTCAGAGTATTCAAGGAAAAGGATTTCAAAGCTTGTTTTGTTTGCCTGCCCTGCAAATTCAAATGCTTTGGCTAGGTTGTGTGTGAGCCCGTTTAGGTGAAAAAGCAGTTTGGATATGTCGCTGTTGTTGCGGCATGTTTCATGAACTTTGGTTATTTCCCCGCGTGCTTTGTTGAAGTAGAGCCAGCTTAATGCAGTATTGTTCTGGTAAGTTTGAAGCCTGCTCTGGGTTTTTGAGCTGAAAACCGTTTTGTCGAATTCAAAAAAGCTTGTTTGGAGTTTTGAAAAGCATTCTTTTTGGGTCTTGCATTCTGGCACAAAAGCATGGCTTTTTTCTGTAAGGTCAAGGCAGTAAAGCCTTTGGCTTGGGGAGAGCTTTTGGACACAGCCGCATAGGAGGATAAGGGCAAGCAGGAACGCTGTTGCTGTTTTGCGCATAAGGAGAAGGGTTTTTGGAAAAGCTTTTAATAACGCGAAGAAATTCGGCAAAAAACGAAAGGAAAAAAAAGGTGTTGCCAAAAGGTTTATTTGTATGGTGGAGAAGCTTTCTTTGGAACAAGGCAAAGCCTTGGTAAAGGCTGCAAGGAAAAGCATTGAATACGCGCTTGCATCCTCCAGGGTTTTGAGCGAGCAGACAGGTGACAAAAGCTTGCTTGAGAAAAAAGGAGTTTTTGTTACAATTGAGTCCTATCCAAAAAAGCAGCTGAGGGGCTGCATTGGAATGCCTTACCCTGTAAAGCCTTTGTGGCAGGCTGTTCTTGAAATGGCTGCCCAGGCTGCCTTGAACGACCCTCGGTTTAAGCCGGTTAAGGTCAAAGAGTTGGATGAAATTGTTTTGGAGGTGAGTGTTTTGACAAAGCCTGAGCAGCTTTCCGGTGAAAGAAAGGGGTTTCCAAAAAAAGTGGAGGTTGGAAGAGACGGCTTGGTTGTAAAAAGAGGCGGCTTTTCAGGGCTGCTTTTGCCGCAGGTTGCTTTGGAACAGGGCTGGAATTCGGAAGCTTTTTTGAATCAGTGCTGTTTGAAGGCAGGGCTTATGGAGAGCATGTGGCGGTCCAAAGAAACAGCGGTTTTCAAGTTTCAGGCCCAGGTTTTTTCAGAATCCGGGCCAAAAGGCGAAATTGAAGAGCGTTAGCCTGTGCCGGTGCATTGGCTAAGCTGGAATTCGCAGGCCTGCCTAAGGCTTTCACATTCAATGAAGCGTTGGTCCAGAACCTGTTTTTCGCTCAAGCATTGGGCGTACATTTCGGCATAGCCCTCGTTTATTGTTGGTTCAATTGCAAAGTGTTCAATGGCAGCCCCAAGTGCAATCAGTAAAAGGATTGCAGTAAGCCAGAGCACGCGCTTTCTTGTAAAAATGGTTTTTTTGCGCTTTTTTCTTTTTGGTTCGCCATCAAAGTCTTCAGCCATTCAATCACGGATTTTAAGGTTTTTTTTTCTTTTGCTTAGAAGCACGACTCTCGAAGCCGGGCTTTCAGCCACTAGATTATAGTTTAAGTGCTTATTAATTTTTTCTGCAAACTCTTTTACCTCTTCGTGCCTTGGCATGTTTTCCTCTTTGAGCCTTTCCCTGGAAAAGCCAACAAACATGTAGGCCTTTATTTCCACAAAGCCGGGGGAGGCCTTTTCAATAAGCTTTGCGAATTCCTTTTCATGGGACATGTTTAAGCCCTTTATTGCGGTCAGCCTTAGGGCTTTCCTTGTATCAAGGCTTGGAAAGGTTTCAAGCGTTTTATTTAGGCTTTTCCAGCTTCCTTTTACAAGAGGTGCATTTATTTTTAGGTGCATTTCTTTGTTTGCTGCTTCAAGGGAAAGGTAGAGCTGTGTAGGCAAAGCAATTTTTGACAGCACTTCGGGGTGGAGGCCGTTGCTTACAAGAAAGGTTGAAAATTTGCGCTTGTGGAATTCGCCTATAAGCTGGGAAATTTTTGGGTAGAGTGTTGGCTCTCCGCTAAGGGAAATGGCAGCGTTGTTTGGGTTGCTTGCTTCGTCAAGCTTTTTTTGGCCTATTTTTTCTCGGAACTCGCCATAGCCGGAAAGTAGTATGCGCTGCTGTTTTATTGCTTCATCTATGATTTCGGCTGGCTCGTCAAACTCTTTGGGGAAAGGACTGTATTTGGTCAGAGGGCGCCAGCAGAACCTGCAGTTCTGGTCACACCACGAAACTGCAGGGGTCATCTGCATGCATCTGTGGCTTTTTATGCCGTAAAACTGCTGCTTGTAGCATGCTTTGCCCCTGTAAATGGATTGCTTGGTCCAATGGCAGAGTTTTACTGCTGAATGGCCAAAAAGCTTGTAGTGCTGTCTTTTGAACCTTGAGATAAGCTCTTGTTTGAAATAGTCTTCTGGCCTGTGCATAAGGGAAAGTTGAGGGGAATTTGTTTAAAAACAACGGGTTATTGTTTTTTTGACGAAAAAACAGGTTTATGTAGAAAGGCAAAAAAGCAACATTTATAAACAAGTTTGACTTCTATGTTTACAAGTTAATTTTTTAACGGGGGAAGAATAATGTATAAGTACACTATTGCAAGGCAGCTCGCCACCAAGAAGGTAATTACAAATAGGGGCGATGAAGTGGGCAAGCTTTCAGACTTGCTTGTTGACGAGAATTCAGGCGAAATAGAACATCTTCTTGTTGAGCTGGACAGGGAAAGCAAGTTCGTAAAAAAGGCCTCTGGAAAAGACAGGATTATTCAGATTCCCTACAGCGCTGTTACCGCAGTAAGCGACGTATTCATTGTTGATGAAAGGGAAATAGAGAACGCCCAGACAGTGGAAGAAAAATAAGGCAGCGTTTTTTGTCCTTTTTCTTATTTTTGCAAAGACACAACTATTTTCCGGTTCTTTAAGTCCAGGCTTTTCAGAAAAGGAAACCTCTTTTTCATCTTATACATAATTTCTTTTTCGGGGGTTTTTTGGCTCTGTTCTTCTTTTATGGATTGGAAGAGCTCAAAAAGCGCCGTGTAATTGCGGTAGACTGCTTTGGCTTTTTCGCTGTTTTGCTCTTTTTTTTGGTTGAGTGATTCCAGGGCCTGTTTTTGTTTTTCCATTGCCTTTTGCAATTCGGCCTGCCTTTTTTTAAAGGCTTCTTGTTCGGGGGCGTTTTTTTTCTGGGAGAATTGTTTTGAGTAAGCTTGGTCAATGGCCTGGTTCAAGGTTTTAAAGCCGGTTTCCTGGCCTTGGGCTGTTTTTAGGGGAAAGGGAAGCAGCAGTTTTTGGCCCTCTTTTTCCACTATAAGGGGGCTTGATTTTTCAGGGGTGACGCCGTAAAGCTCTTTTATTGCGGCTGCCAGGGCCTTTATTTCGCCGGGCTTTGATTCTTTGGCTGCTTTTGTTTTTTTTAGGCCAGCCAGGCTGCAGGCTTCTTCTGCAAATGCAGGGGCAATGTTTATTTCCTTTACGATCGTTCGAACCAGGTCTGAGCTGCTTTTTTCCAGTATCTTGGACAATTTCTTGAAATCGGTTTCTGCAGGGCTGATGCCTTTTGAGCTCGGAAACCGGTATTCTGAGCCTTTTTTTATGGCGCGGTCTTTCCATTGCTCTTTTCTGTAAGCTGAAACTATTTGCATGTTTTTGTCTGTCAGGACAATGTTTCCTTTTGCAAACAACTCGAACACCAGGAAGTGGCTTTCAAATTCCACGACCAGTATTCGGTCAAAGCCCTTTTGCTTGAAGGATTGGATTTTTTTGTTCGCCAGCTTTTTTTTGAGGAACGCGCCGTATCCAGACGTTGTTTGCTTGGCTGGCATTGAGTAGGATGTGAAAAACACGGCGTCTTTGGCCGCTATTAAGTCTTTTGTTCCTTGCCTGGTCTGCAGCTTGAGTTTAAGCCAGCCGTTTTCAAGCTCTTGGACTTTTCGCAGGATTGCTCCTTCAATGACTGGCTTGGTTTCTGAAACATGGTATGCAAGCGAGATGTTTGGAATCTGCATGTAAGAAAAAGGCAGAAAACGCTATTTAAGCTTGACCTTTTTTAAAAGGGCAGGGCTGGCGGGGTTTCTTGCTCTGACCCTGTTCCTTCAGGCATTGGCGGCTGCAGGCAGTCCTCTGGACAGCTTGCTTCTGTTTCGCCTATGTCACAGCTGCCGTCGCCGCATGTTCCGCCGTTTGTTGGAGCCGGCTCTTCAACGCACCCGCTTAAAGCAACAAGCAAGAGCGAAAACGCTGTCAGTCCAATTAAAATCGTTTTTTTCATCTTTTATTCCTCCGTATCATCTGGCATTTCAGGCAAGCCGGGCATTGGGGGCTCTGGCTCTGCTGTTTTGCCAAGCCTGCAGGCATTTGTTGCATGCAGTGCAAGGCCTTTTCCTAAATCACTTGCGCTTAGGTTTCGGTTCATTGCCTTTTCCCATTTTCTGGCGCTTGCATTGAAAAAGTATGCTGCCTTCAGCCCGCAGTTTTCTCCAAGGCCCTCTATTTTGCTTTCAATCATGTCCACTGTTACCGCTGTAAAGTTCCATCCTGCTGCCAAAGGGCCAAGCTCTTGGATTGAAACCGCTTCCCTTACATGCCCTGTTACAGAGCATTGGCTTCCAGGGTTGTATAGCCAGTATGCTTTTCCGAATTCCCCTTTTGCGACTGTTTCAAATTCTTTTGTTTCAGGGTTGTATTCAAGTATTTTGAAGTCGCTGGCATCGCATTCTGAAGCTTCGAGCACCTGGAGCTCTCCTGGAATAGATATAAGGTTCCAGCCCTTGTAAAGGTCTAGTGACATTTCAATGTTGCTTCCCTTTTTCTTTACAATGAATTCCGCGCTTTCATAGCCTATGTCAAGCACTGTGATGACGAAGTCGTTGACTGTAACGCTTTCCCCTGTTGAAAGCGTGTATGTCTTAAAGGGGGTTGGCGGAACCAGAACGCTTGCCGAGCTGTCTTCAGAGGAAACGGATTCCACTACCTGTGAAATGTATTGCTCTGCTTCGACCTCTTTTCCGGCGTATTCTTTTGAAAGCAGGTAGCTGCTTACGCTTATTTCAACTTTGCTTGGCACGCCTATGCAGTTTTCTTCCAAGCCACAGTTTGGCTGAATTGCGTTGAGAAGGTCTATTCTCATGTTTGCTTCAAGCACGCGGGCCGCCTGGCTTTCCCGCAGCTTGAATGGCTCGTCCGCATGGACGTTTATAAGGCTGCTGCCTGTTTTGGTTGCAATAAAGGTTGCAGTGCTTCCCAATTCAAGAAGGCTTATTTTCAGGCCGTAGAGGTTTAATGATTCGCCTTCCTTTATGGTGTAGTATTTGTGGGTGTCTGCTTTGTAGTCCTTGTAGTTTGCTTTCCAGGCCATTACTTTTGCAAAAGAGCCGCCGATGCATTTTGTTTCACCCGAGGCGCATTTTACAAGCTCTGTTTCTTCAAGCTTTAGGTAAACGTTTTCTTCCACAATAAGGGCAGTCTGGTTCTGCTTTAGGTTGAATTTTTCGTCAAGCCTTGCTTTTATCAGGCTTGAAAGCCTGCTTTTTGCCACAAACACTGCTTTTTCCCCAATGATGTCAAGCAGCCTTATGCTGTAGCTCCCGGCAGTGGTTTCTTCCCCTTCCCTTAAAACGATGATTGAGGAAACTGTAGCGCATTCTTCGCCGTCAGGGCAGTAGTCGTATGGGAGCTGCACTGAAATTTTAACCATTGGCCTTGACTCGCATATGGCTTCTGTGCTTGTTTCTGCTTCGCACAAGGGGTAGGAAATGCCGTGCAGTTTAATTTTCATGACTTCTGGCAGAACCGAACCTGCCGAGGGTTGACCGCCAAGCACTATTGCAGTTTGGTCTTCTACAAGGTCAAACTTTTCGTTTAAGTGGACTTTTTTTGTGGCAGGGCTTGTTTCCTTGCTTACAGCGAGGTTTGCCATGTCTGGGACGCCTACGCAGTCTGCAGCTGTTCCACATTCTGCTTGAAGTATTTCGTTTAGCGTTATTTTGTGGCCGTAGAGTGTTTCTGATTGACCTGGCCGTAGTTTTATGTAGGGAGTGTAAACCAGGGAATGGCTTGACACCGCTTTCTGGACCTCGGTTATGGCCTCAGCCTTTACGGCTTCTGTTGCAACAGGCTTTGCTGTAGAAGTGATCACTTTTGCCGCGGTTTTTACAACAGTGCTTGTTTGGGCTGCTGAGCCTGAAGAGGCGGCTGGCCTTACAGGCGACAAAACCTCTATTACTGCCACCTCTTCGTAAAGGTGAAGCAGTTTCAGCTGAAGCCTGGTTTCCTTTACTATTGCTTTCTGTTTTTCTTCAAGGTTAAATGGCCTGTCAAGGTATGCGATCACTGTATCTGGTTCTGACGCCTCTTTCACCACAAGCGTGGCCGTATGGCTTTTTTGTGAACTTGCCCTGTAAAGGCCAAGCAAAGATACCTCATAGCTGCCAACGGTTTTGGTTTGGCCTGGCTTTAGGCTCAGATAGTGGACTCCGCCTGAGCCAAGGCTTAAGTGCAAATTTGCATATGTTTCAACTTTGCATGGGCTGCTTGAAGAGTTTGATTCAGCTGAGGCAGAGCTTGGCTCACAGCTTCCTGCGCTTACCACGCTGTCAAAGTTTACTTTCATTGCATTTCGACCGTTTTTCAGGATATGTGCTGTTTGGTCTTCCTGAAGCCTGAATTTTTCGCCAAGGCTGGCTTCTATGTGCCCAGGGCTTGACTCCTTTTCCGCAAGGAATGTTCCACTGCTAAATCTTCCAAGGTCAAGGGCAGAAATCGTTATCCCAAAGGCTTCCTCTGAATGCCCCTCTTGTAGGTAAATGATTTTTCCTGCCGCTGCATTGCCATAGCTTTTGCTTACCTCTAATTCGGCTATTGTTCTGACACGGCTTGTTGTAGGCATGCCTTCTTTTGCGGAATAAACAGGGGCTGTAAGGCTAACAAGTTTTACGCTTACATCGGTTGACTGACCGTTTTCCACAAGCAGGGCGGCCTGTTTTTCCTTTAAACCAAATTTTTGGCCAAGCTCTGCCGTGATGTCATTGTGTTTGCATTCCCCTTCATAATCTATTTCAACGCCTTCGCAGCCAGCAACACATTTGTTTGAATATGTTTTGCCGTCTGCTCCGCAAACTGGGGCCCAGAGTGCAGGGCAAACGCATGACTCGCATTCTCCCTTGTGGGAAACTTCAACGCCGGCGCATTCTGCAAAGCACTTGTTTGAATATGTTTTGCCGTCTTCCCCACAAACAGGGGCATATTCTTCTGTGCAGACGCAGGCCTCTTGGCAGTCTTCTTCGCAGTTGCACTGGTTTTCGTGTTCAGGGTTGCATTCGCCGTCGCCGCAGGCAGCGCATATGCTCCAGGCTCCAACAGCGTAATCGCAGACCCCGTTGTCAATTTTGGTTGAAGAAAGAGGTGAAATCTGGGTAAGGCCTTCACAGCATTCATGGCCCGGAAGGTTTGATTCTCCAAGTTCAGTGCAGGGAAGCTCTTTCACGTATTCAGAGCCGCATTCTCCGTTGTAAAAGGCCCATTGCTCGCATTTTTCTTCAGCGTCAAAGACACAGTAGTCTCCTTCTGCTGTGTAGCCCATTTCCTCGCAGTATATTGGCGCGGGGTTGGGAATTGCGTAAACAAATCCTGACAGCGCAATGGCTGCTATTATGAAAATTGCTAAAAAGTGCTTTTTCATGTCGGCCCTCCGGTTTTTGGTTTTTTTTATTTTTAGTGCTTTTTTTGCATATAACCATTTTTGGTTCGGATTCCAAAACAGGAACCCTAGAAAAAAAGAGTAGAGCAAACTGGTTTAAAACCAGGGTTTTTTGTTAGGAAAAAGGCTAAGAAAGCAGGGCATGCAGGCTTTTGTTACTTCAGGTATTTGAGCATTACTTTCAAGAGCTTTGGGTGCTTTACCAGCTTTTTGGCCATGGTTTTGGCGCTTGCAAGCAGGTCGCCTTCTGCTAGCTGCATTACGTCTTTGCCGGTAATGGCTTTTGCCAGTGTTTCAAAATTTTCGTCTGAAAGGGATTCAAGCATGTGCCTTTGCTTTAGGATTGTCTTTAGCTTGTTGCCTCTTTTTTTGTACCATTCTGCAGCGTATTGTTTTAGGAACTCGTGGGAAAAGTCCTGTTTTTTTATGGCTTTGAGGGCTGTTTCTGCTGCTATTGCTGCTGATTCCATTGCTATTCCTATTCCGCCGCCGTGGATTGGGTTTACCTGGTGGGCTGCGTCCCCGCAAACCAAAAGATTGTCTGAGGCCAGGTCTTCCAAAAAGCCGCCCACTGGAATGGTTCCGGCATTGACTTCGATTATGCTTCCAGGTCTTAGCTCTGGATGGGATTTGATGAACTTGTCAAGGTATTCTTTGGCTGTCTTTTCCTCTGAGCCTGCAATGCCTATTCCGACATTGGCGTGGTTTTTTCCTTTTGGGAAAATCCAGCAGTTGTGGACAGCAAACGGAACACAGAAGGAGCCGTTTGTCTGAATGTCATAGACTTTGCCAGTGTACAATCTCTCACTCAGAAGCTTTATGCCTAAGCAAATCTTGTCTCCAATTAGCTTAAACCCGTGAGCTTGGGGCTTTCGGCAGCCATATTTGAGTTTTCCAAACACAGGGCTAAGTTTTTCAAGCTGCTTTCCTCTGGCACGTATCTTAAATGAATTTTTTGTCCTGTTCTTTCCAATTGCCGCCACAACGCCTATTGAGGCCAGCATCATCCAAAGGTCGTTTGCAAGATGCTTGGATGAAGTTGCAAAAGACAAAATATTATAGCCATCGATTGGAGAGGATTCTATGCATCCATCGCCGTCAAAGTAACCTTTCAGGAATGAGGTTTTATTTTTCTTGCCCAGGCTAAAGAAAAATGGCGGCAGCCTCTTGTTTTTGCAACCAACCCCGAAAAGTTTTGCAAAAATGCTTTTTATTATAACTGAGGGGAACTGCAGCTGGTAACAGTCGCCTGCTTCTCTGCGCTGGACCCAGACATTTCCTTCAAAACCAAACTCATTTTTGCCGATTTTAGCAAGCTTGTTTATCAAATGCTTTTTCGTGTTTGAGAGGATTATGCCATTGGAGTTTGTGTTGCCCTCTGCAACAAAAAAGCCCATGAGATAAAGCAGGTCCTTTGTCAGGCAAAGTTCTTTTTTTATTCCGTGCTTGTATGCAAAAACAGAACCAAACAGGTTTCTTCCGGCGGGGTAAACAAAGCCCTGTTTTTCAATTCCGTCTGAGTAATAGTCCGAAACCCGGAGAAAGTTTTTTTCCACTCCTTTTGGAATTGGAACAACTAAATAGTCTCCCTTTCCCCCAAGGCCTTTTTTTCCTTTAATTAGGGCATTTGCCTTTTTCCAGCAAAACCCTTTTGTCTTATTCCAGACAAAGACCTCGTGCTCGGCTGTCAGACCAACCTTTTTATTAAACATCCTTGGCACAATGTCAAAAACTGTGCCGGAGTATTCTCTCACTGAAGTTGCAGCAACATTTTTCCAGCCATTAAGAGTCAATGCCTGCTCTCCTCCCTGAATAGATGAAATTCTCTTGACGCTGTTGCTCATAAAAACCTCGCTCTCAGGCGTCAAGCAATACCCCCTTGGTGCAATGTTTTTTCCAAAAAACAGGTGGATAAGGTTTGGTTTTTCAAAAGAGATGTTGGTCATTTCATATTGGTAGCCGGAATCTATGTCATTTAAGGAGATTTTGGTGTCAAGGCCGAGCTTTCTTGCAGCAAGGCTTTCTGTGCCATCGCATGCAATTACCAAGGGCGCGGAATACTCGGTTTTTTTGCCTTGTTCAAGGCATTCGACAAAAACTTTTCCGTCTTTTCTTGCAAAGCCTTGGGCATGGCACTTGGTTTTTATGAGAGCGCCTTTTTCTGACGCAATGCGCGCAAGCTCTTTTTCAAAAACCCTTCTTTCGATGACATACCCTGATGTCTTGCCAAAGTCTATTTCAACAGAGTTAAGGCTTGGGGCATAAAGCGCGGCCCCGTAGATTTTTTGCTTGCACCACAAGGAATTTGGCTTTAAGCCAAGCCTTTTCATCCAGGCAAGGCCAAGCCCTTCGGCGCAGCGTTTTGGGACGCCGATTTCCTGCTTTTTGTCAATGCAAAGAACCCTGGCTTTTTTTTCGGCAAGCTTTCTTGCGGCTGTAAGGCCTGCCGGGCCGGCTCCCACAATTATTGCGTCAAATTCTTGCATTTCAATCACTTTTCCAGGGACATTGCCCCAACAGGGCAAACCTTTACGCAGTTTCCGCAGCTTATGCATTTTTTCTTGTCTATGACAAGGCGGGTGTCTTCAAGCGAGATTGCTCCAACAGGGCAGACTATTGGGCAGCCTGCGCAATAGCAGCATTTTTCTCTGTCGTTTACTGCAGCCAATTGGTCCACCTGAAAAAAGGGTTAATGAAATAGGTTAAAAAAGGGTTTTAAAGCATTGTTCTTTAGGGATAAAATGCCTAGAAGACCAAGGCTTGTGACTTCTCCAAAAAGCGTTTTGGAAAGGCTTTCTGCAACAAAGGCTAGTTTGCGTTCTTTAGAGCAAAGGGGGGCAACGTTGCCAAGAATTGCTTCTGCCCTTGATTCCAGGGCTGTGAGGGCCCTTATTGGAAGCAAGAAATACCCTTTGCAGATTGACAAAACAACCGTTGCAAAGATGCAGAACTTTTTGTTTGATGTTCTGAACAAAAACGTGGAATTGAGTGTTAGGACACATCAGCAGGCAAAAGAGCTTGCAAAGAAAAAGGGAATTTCTGAATCAAGGGCCTTTGCCTTGATGCTGGAGGAAAAAAGGCCTTTCTTTGAGAAAAGGGTTAGGGAAAAGATGGCTTTGGAGCAAATGCTTTTTGTGGTAAGCAGGCACAGGCAGAAGCAAAGGCAGGAAAAGCCGATAAGGCCTGTCGAGCCCACAAGAATTGTAAGGCAATGGGGACGGCCTTTTTACAACGCAAAGGACTTGCCTGGCTCTGTCGTAAAGCTTGCGGAAGCCGTAAGCAGGATTCCAATGGTAAGGGCCCCTGGGAAAATAGCTGAAGCCTATTACGGGTTGCCTACAGCCGAGGAAACCATTCTGGTTGACGGGATTTTGACTGTTTTCACAGCCAAAGGAAAGCCTGCTTGGGGCTGTGGAATGCAGTGCGATGTAATGAACGCTGTTTTGAATGGATGGGGTATGGAAAACTGGCATGTTCGGACAAGTACTCCTTTGGGATACAATCATTCCGTTGTTTTGGCAAAGCCTTTTCGCGACAGGCAGCTTTTGCTTGTGGCAGACCCTTTTAGGAACGGCGAGCTATTTCTTGGAACCGTTGAACCATACCATGGAAGCAGTGTTGTTTCACAGGTTGGCCAAAACCTGGGAAGCAAAGTGGATAGGTTGAAGGGCAGGGGCAAATGGGCTTTGGGAAAAAGCCTTTCAGACCATGTAAGCAACTTTGTAGAGTTCAGGGAGGAAAGGTAGAATGTGCCTTGCTGTTCCTGCAAAAGCCGTTGAGGTAAGAAAAAATGGCTTGGTTTTGGTTGAACGACCTGGTTTGAGAAAAGAAATTTTTAATGCAGTTGAAGGACTGAAAAAAGGCGACTTTGTTTTGGTTCAGCAGGGGTTTGCAGTGGAAAAGGTTTCAGAAAAAGCAGCAAGGGAATCTTGGAGTGTTTTGGATGAAAAGGAAAATTGAAAGAAAGACGGCTTTGAGAAAGGGAAGGAAAAGGAAGCCAAAAAAAAAGGGTTTGCGCAAAAGCCAGGGGGAGCCTATCCCTGATGTCAGGGCCTGGAGAAACATTCAAGGCGAAAGCATTTTTACTCAGGGCTTCCATGGAACCGGTGTTCGCGTAAAAAGAGAGGAAAAAGAAGAGCAGGGAAGAAGAAAAAGAACGAGGAGCTTGGGGGAATGAGGGTAAGCAAAAAGCACAGGCGTGTTGAGCCCTTGCTGGGAGCCGGGCCTGCAAGAAAGGTCGGCAAGAGAACAGTGCCTGTTTTGCCAAAAAAGGAAAAGAAGCGAAAAAAGAAGAAAGGCATTGAAAAGCCGGGTCCAAAGGGAAGGCATGTTGACTTCTATGCCTGAACCAGGGAAAGGGTTTCCTCTGTAGCGCTTTTCAGGCTTTTGGCCTGGCTTTTGGTTATTTTTTCAATGGCATTGCCCCAGTGTAGGGAAACAAGGTCTTTTGGCTTCAGTGTTAAATTGAAAGGGTTTTCAACGGATTTTTCCTTTTCTTTGAGCTTTAATTCATTTGATTCAAACATGAGCTCAAAACCTTTTGCCAGCAGGGTTTTTTCCGAAACCTTTTTTACTTTGGCTGGCTGCACCAGACAGCTTGAAAGGTTTTTGGCGAGGGGCTTGACTTTTTTTGAAACGAAGTTTACGTAAAGGACATGCATGCTGTGATGCGGCTTCATTCCGTCGGGAATTTCAGAAGCCTTTTTTTTCGCAATGCTTTGAGGCAGCCCGTGTTTTTGGAAAGAGAGAACGGTTTTTTGCAGCTCCTTGCAGCGGACGTTTTCAAGCAAACTGTTTCCAAGCCAGTATGCTTCTATTACGCCCGGAGAAAGTGTTTCAAGGCCGTTTTCTGACGCAATAAGCTCAAGGTAGGGCCATAATGCATAGAATTTTGAAATGCGGTCTTTTGCAAGCGTGGCATTCTCCCCAGTTTGCCTGGATAGGAATTCTTGGAATAGTTTGTGGCTGTCGCTTGGGCCACAGTACCCAAGCTTGTTTGGCGGCATGCTGTAAAAGCAGGCTTTTTTTAGCGCCTCAGTTTCTTGAGGTTTCAAGCAAAAGCCCCTTTGAATGCAGGGCCTTGAGCAAAAAGCTTGCTCCTGTTAAAAGGAAAACCCCTGAAACAAGGAGAAGCAGTCCAAAGGCCTCCTGCAAAGAAACCGGTTTGGCAAAAAAGGCAAAGGAGAGAAACACCGTTATCGGCTGTGCAAGGAGAAGCACTGATGCTGCCTTGTGGACAGGCAGGTGCTTGAGGCCATTGTAGTATGAAAGCACATAGGCCAAAAGAAAGGCTGAGGAAATAAAAACCCAGGCCAGTTGGGTTAAAGAAAGTGAAAGAATGTGCGTTGTTTGGCTTGTTGCAGCCAAAAAGCCAAGAATGAAAAGGCTTCCAAAAAACATTCTTCCAAAGGCAACAACTGTGCCGCTTAGCTCTTTGAGGGCATGCTTTGACATAGTGGTTTCAGCAGCCCAAAGGATTGTGGCGCCAAGTATTAGTGCTTCAGGCAGCCCAAAAGAGGAAAAGTTGAACAAGAGGAAGTTTCCCGCAAGCAAAAGAAATGCTGCCGCCAAAAAGCTTTTGCTTAACCGCTCTTTTAGGAAAAAGAGGGCAAAAACCGAGGCCCAAAGGAAAAGGGTTTTGTGTACAAAGCCGGCGTTTACCGCTGTTGAAAGCTTTAAGGCGTAAAAGAAAAGCAAAAATGGGATGGCGCCGCCTGCAAGCCCTATTAAGGCAAGCTTTGCCCACTGTTTTTTTGCAAGGGCCTTGATTGAAGAAAAGTCTTTCAAAAGCAGTATAACTGAGAAGAGAAAGGCAGCCACAACAGAGTTTTTTAAAAAAGCAAATGCAAAGGGGTTGAAGCCCTGGACTGCAAAGCTGTTGGCAAAAATGCTTGTTCCGCTTACCAAGGCGGTGAAAAAAACAAGGAGAAAGCCTTTTCTTTCATTCATTACAGAAGATTGCTATTAAACAATTAAAAAGCTAACTGGGGTAACATGAAGGTTTTTGTTTTTGGAAACCCTTTGGTCAAAGAAGACAGCCTTGCGCTGAAGGTTGCAAAAGAGCTGGGGGGAAGTCTTGAAGGCATTGAATTCAAGCCTGTTGAGTCATTGGACGAGGTTGAAGAAAAAGATTTTGTTGCACTGGATGTTGCAAAAGGCATTGAAAAAGTGCAAGTTGTTGAAGACTTAAGTGAATTGCATGCATGGCAGCCTGTTTCAGGGCATGACTTTGATTTGGGTTTGGAGCTAAAGATGCGCAAAAAAGTGGGCAGGATTGGAAAAGTGAAAATAATTGCGATTCCGGCCGGTTACGGCTTGGAAAAGGCTGTTCGGGAAGTGGAAAAGGCTCTCAGCGTTTTTTCCAGTTGACTTTGAGGAAGTGTGTGGCACAGCTTATGCACGGGTCGTATGCGCGGATAAGCTTCTCTATTCCAAGGTTGGCTTTTTCCTGAGGCAGTTCCAAAATAGTTGGAATGAATTCTTTAAGGTCTTCTTCGACTGTGTGGTTGTTTTGGTTTGTTGGCACGATGATGTTGGCTTTTTTAACAAACCCTTTTGAGTCAAAGTCGTACTCGTGGTACAAGGTTCCGCGGGGGGCCTCTGTTACGCCAATGCCGGTGGCTTCCCTTGGCTTGATTTCCTGCATGGCTTCCTTTTTGACCTTGAGGTCTTTTAAAAGACTTATGGTTCGATCAAACAAATGAAGAAGCTCCAAAGCCTGGCAGGTGTTGTTGTGGTAGATTTTGTTGTTGGGAAATGAAAGCTTGAGGTCCTTTATGGCCTTTTTTGCTGCTGGCTCAAGGGCCTTTTGGTTCAGGTTAACCCTTGCAAGCGCGCCAACCCGAAAGGGCTTTCCTTCAAAGTCTGTTTGCTTTGCATTGCTGTATGGTGCAATGAACTCGTGGACATGCTTTAGCATTTCCTCTTCCTGTATGGTTTTTCCGCTTTGGAATTTTAAAATTCCTTCCGTTAAGCTGTAGTCGTCTCTTACAATTCCCAGGTAATCGGTTTTTCTTTCAAAGGCAAGCTGTTTTTCAAAGGAGGCAAAAAGCTTGACTGTTTCAAGGGCCGTGTGCCTGTGGTTTTCAAGAAGCTTTAGGCAGCGGTCAAGCTGTTCCTGCTTTGGAATCAGGGTAAAGCCTCCTGGCCTTATGCCCACTGTTTGATAAATACGGCCGCCGAGAAGCTTTACTATTTCTGTGCCTGCCTTTTTCAGGTCAAGGCCCCAGTGCACGTACTTGTGCTCTTCTTCGTTGAAGTCAAGGGCCGATTCCCGGCCCAAGTAGTCTGGCAAAACAAGAAAGAACAGGTGCAGGGCGTGGCTTTTTATGAATTCCCCGTTTGTGGCTATTTCCCTTAAAAGAGAGGCCTGTTCGCTTATCTCTACGCTAAAAGCCTTTTCAACGGCCTCCATAGCGGTGTTCAGGTGGCTTACGTTGCAAAGCCCGCAAATCCTTGAAACCATTAGCGGGATTTGGTCAAAGCTTCTGCCCAAAACCAAGTCTTCAAAGAACCGCTGTCCTTCATATATTTCCAGCTCGCATTTTTTTACCCGGCCTTGGTCCAGTTCAACGTTGAGGTTTGCATGCCCTTCAACCTTTGTGATTTCTTTTATTGAAAAGTGGCCTGACTTGTGCATTATTTTTCCTCCTTTAGGTTTTCAAGCTCTTTGGGAAGCGGGTTAAAGTATGTGAACAGGTTATAGCGCTGTTTTTTGGTTTGGCCCATTTCTTTGAACAGGTTGTCCAAAGAGGAAAAGTTTCCGTCTTTTGTAAAGCCACGGCAGCCAATGCATTGAGCGTTCTGGCTTGGGCACAAGGCGTTGCAGCCTGCATATGAAACAGGCCCAAGGCAGGGAATTCCCTTTAAGAGAAGGCAGGCGTTTTCACGAAGCTTGCATTCAAAGCATACAGGGACGTCATGCATTTTTGGAATTACGCCGTGCAAAACCTTGTTAACGAAGCCTGCAAACTCTTCTTCGTTTACCGCGCAGCCTTGAAGCAGGTAGTCGACTTTTACAAATGCTGAAAGCGGGTAAGCTTTTTCTTTAACTGGCTTTATGGCTTTTTCCTTAAGCCTTTCCTGGGTTGGGCCTGGCAGCGCGGCCCTTATTCCGTTTATTCCCGCAATTGTTGCACATGCTCCCAATGCAACCAAAAGGCCTGATTTTTCCCTGATTTCATGCAGCTTGTCCAGGTCATGGTTGCTTATTACGCTTCCTTCAACAAAGGCTATGTCAAGCTTTTTGGCAGCTGGCTTGGTTTTTTCAAGAAGAACGCGTGATTCAACTATTTCAATGCGTTCAAATGCCTTGAGAAGCTTTTCTTCAAGGTCTATGACTGCAAACTCGCAGCCCTCGCAGCACGTCAAGGAAAAGAAGCCTACCTTAACCTTTTCTTTTGCCATTTTAGTCCTCCTTCACCGGCAGCTCTTTTAGGTCGCAGGCATTGAATACAGGGCCGTCAATGCAGGTGTACTTGTTGCCGATATTGCAGTGGGAGCAATAGCCGACACCGCAATGCATCATTCTTTCCATTGAGGCATACATTTGCTCGTCCTTGAAGCCTTTTTTTCTTAGCTCTATTAAGGCAAAGTGTATCATGACGGCCGGGCCGCACATTAAAACAATGGTGTTTTCCACAGGAAGCGAAATGTTTTCAAAAAGCTTTGTTACAACGCCGACACCGCCTTTCCATTCCTGTGAAGCCTTGTCCACTGTTGTCAAAACCTTGAAGCCTTCCTTTTCCCATCTTTCATGGTCTCCTGAAAAAAGGACATTTTCAGGGCTTTTGCAGCCGAAAAGCACGTTGACTTTTCCATATTCCTGTTTTTTTTCCTGAACTGCGTAGATGGCGCTTCTTAATGGCGCGAGACCACAGCCCCCGCTCACAAAAAGAATGTTTTTTTTTCTGAACTTTTGCATGGGAAACCCGTTTCCAAAAGGGCCTCTCAAGCCAATTTTGTCGCCTTTTTTTAGCTGGTGCATTGCATGCGTTACCGTTCCAACGTCAACTATTGTGAATTTCATTGAATCGGTTTTGTAGGGCGAGGAAGAAATGCTTATTGGGATTTCGCCAATGCCGAAAACGCTGACCATCATGAATTTGCCTGGAGCAAAAAAGAACTTCTGCTGCCTTTTTGCAGCGGTAAACCGGACTGTGAATGTTTTTGTGTCACGGGTTTCCTGTTCCACTTCCAAAATTTCTGCTTCCTCTGGCTTTTCCGGCGTTATCACTTTTTTCCCTCCTGTATTGCGTTTGCAATATGGGTAAGGTCTATTTTGACAGGGCAAACCGAGATGCATCGGCCGCAGCCAATGCACAAATGCATGCCATGGTTTTCTTCGTAATAGGAAAGCTTGTGCAAAACGAATTGCCTTAGCCTTGCTTTCCTGCTTTCCCTGAAAACATGGTTTCCTGCCACGGTTGTAAAGCGTTTCAGATGGCAGCTGTCTAAAAAGCGGAACCTTTCGCTTTCCGTATCGGAACCAAACTTGAATTCGTCGTCCGTAATATAGCAGTAGCAGGTAGGGCAGACCTGTGTGCAGTTGCTGCAGCTCAGGCACCTTTCTGATTCCTTTTCCCATGCCTCGTGCTCAAAATCAGAGTAAAGATTTTCTGCAAGGTCTTTTGTTTCAAGTTCCTTGCTGCATTCTATTTTTGGGCTTGGCTCGGCGTCACTTGTCTGCTTGAAGAATTTTTTGCCAATAAGCTTTTTGCCCTGCTCTGTTTCCGGCTTCACAAAAAAGAAGTCTCCTGTTTCAAAAAACAGTAGGTCGTGGCCAATGGCTTGCGATGTTCCCATGCTTGTGCAGAACCCGTTTTCGCAGGCCTGGTTGCAGGCAAGCGCTATTATTATCGTGTTTTTTCTTCTCGCGCTGTAAAACTGGTCGTCTCCATAGTAGCGGATGAACAGCTCGTCTAAAACGTTTAAGGCATGCGTGTCACAGGGCCTTACCCCGAATATGACGCGCTTGGTTTGGTCAAAGAATGGCTCTATTTCGGTTTTGCTGTTTTTCTGTTTGAAGGAGAATATTTTTTCCTTGTATGGCCTGAAGTAGTGTTTTGGCGAGGCCAGCTTTTCGTTTTTGAGGTAGATTTCCTGGCCTTCGTATTTTTGAAAGGTTGCAATCCCTGTTTGGTTTTCTGCCGGCACTATTACCTCAAATTTTTTTTTAAGCGATTCAAGGAAGGAAGGCAAATCCTCTTTTTTTAGCATGTAGTTCATTTAATTCACTTTTGCAGCGCGGTCAAACCAGGCAGTTCTTTTCCACTGAGGTACTTAAGCAGGGCTTTTCCTGCCAATGAAACATGCGAAAAGCTTTGGGCAGGAATGTCAAGCTGCTGCAAGGCAGCCTCTGTGTCCCCGCCGCCGATAAGGGAAAAGGCCCTGGCCTTGCTTATTGCCTCAAAAACCTTTTTTGTGCCGGTTTCAAAATCCATTTTTTCAAAGACCCCCATTGGGCCGTTCATTGCAATGAATTTTGCTTTTTTGAAGCGCTCTTTGAATTCTGCGACTGTTCCAAGGCCAATGTCGTAGATTGGATCGTCTCTTGGCAGCTCTGCGACTGAGATTTCTTCCCGCTCGTCGCTTATGTTCATTACAGCAAGGTCAACCGGAAGCACGACTTTGCCGGGATTTTGCTCCAAAAGCTGTTTTGCTTTTTCGATGAATTCAAGGAGTCCTTTTTCTTCCAAAAATTTTTCTTTGGCTCCAAGGGAAAGGCCTTTTGCTTTAAGGAACAGTTCCCCCAAAAGGCCGCCAACACAGATGGTATCTGCTTTCCCTCTTTCAAAAAGGCTTTGCATTAAGGCAAGGGAATCCTTGACCTTTGCCCCGCCCAAAACAAATACCTTAGGGCTTTCAGCTTCATCAAACTTTTTCAGGGCTTCAAGCTCTTGCCTTAAAACAGGGCCTGCAAAGCTTGGCAGGTTTGAGAAGCCTATTACGCTTGGCTGTGCCCTGTGGCAGACGCTTAAGGCATCCTGTACAAACAATTGGGCAAGGCCAGCCATTTTTTGAACCCATTCAATTTTTGCGGCCTCTTCTTTGGAAAACTCCTGTTCCTCGTTTTCGCGGAATCGCACGTTTTCCATTAAAACTATGTCGCCTGCCTGCATTTGCCTTATTTCTGCCTCAAAGCCAGCTTCCCATGAAACAAGCTTTACCTCTTTTTCAATTGCTTCAGAGATTGCTTCAGCGTGCTGTTTCAGGGAAATGCAGTCTTCCTGGCCTTTCCTGCCCTGGTGGGCCAATGCAACCACTTTGGCGCCTTTTTCCGAAAGCGATTTTAGTGTTTGAGAATGCTTTTCCAGCCTTGCCGACTCAAAGAGCTCGCCGTCCTCTACACTGCTGTTTAAGTCAACCCTTATGATAACTGTTTTGCCTGAAACGTTTTCCTTTTCCAAAAAATTGTAGTCCTGCATTCCCAAAAAGCCTCCTTGATAGAAAAAGGGATTAATGTAATAAAAAGCTAACTCACAGGCCCTTCTTTTCAAGGAAAACCATGAAGTCAACCAACAAAGAGGAGTAGCCCCATTCGTTGTCATACCATCCCAAAACCTTTACAAGCTTGCCATTAACAGTTGTAAGCTTTGAGTCAAAAATGCAGCCATGCCTGTTTCCGACAATGTCCGTGCTTACAAGCTCTTGGGCACTATATTCAAGGTTTCTCCTCAAAGGACCCTGAGAAGCCTTTTCAAACAATTCATTCACTTCCTCAGCAGTGGTTTCCTTTTTAACCGTGCATGTGAGGTCTGTTATGCTGCCTGTCGGCGTTGGAACACGTACAGCCATTCCGCCAAGCTTTCCTTGAAGGTCTGTGAAAACGGTTGTAATGGCCTTTGCCGCGCCTGTTGTGGTAGGAACCATGTTTATGGCTGCAGCCCTTGCACGCCTCAAATCCTTGTGCGGGCCGTCAACAATGTTCTGGTCTGCGGTATAGGCATGGATTGTGGTCATAAAGCCTGTTTCAATGCCAAGGTTTTCATGCAAGACCTTTACCATTGGCCCCAAGCAGTTTGTGGTGCAGGAAGCCATGCTTACAACATGCTCTTTTTTTGGGTCGTATTTGTCAGTGTTGATGTTCAAAAGGTACTGGCTGCATATTCCGCCTTTTGGCGGCGCACTCAAAACAACCTTTTTTGCGCCGGCATCCAAATGCATTTTGGATTTTTCGTCACGGAACACGCCAGTGCTTTCAAGCACGACATCAATTCCCAAATCCTTCCAGGGAAGCTTTGAAGGGTCTTTCTCTGACAAGGCAAGGATTTTTTGGCCTGAAACACTTAAATTGTCTGAAGAGGCTTTAACCTCTTTTTCGAACTTGCCGTAAACAGAGTCAAATTGCAGCAAGTGGGCCAATGTTTGGTTGTCAGTCAAGTCGTTTACTGCCACAACCTCAACGCCCTTTGTTTCAAGCATTGCCTTGAATGCCTGCCTTCCAATCCTTCCAAAACCGTTGATTGCAACCTTTACCATTAAAAAATCCCCCCAAAGCGTTGTAAGAACTAAGTAGCAATTATTTTTAACAATTGCCTTTCAAGCCGAAAACGGCTCTGTAGAAATGATTTATAAATGAAAAAAGCGTTCATCCTATCGAGGTGAT
>CAZMUN010000016.1:0-27313 GCA_964569815.1 uncultured archaeon | reverse complement strand
TTGTCAACATTGAGAAAAACTTTGGCGGATGCATGCAGCACAGAAACATAATGTCTGTGCTTCAAAAGGTTGCAAAGAGAGCAGGGATACAAAAGCCTGTAAACCCACATCACTTCAGGCACAGCAGGGCAACCTATATGTCCCAATTCCTTACTGAGGCTCAGCTCAAGGAATATTTTGGCTGGGTTCAGGAATCCAAAATGGCCGCACGCTACGTTCACCTTTCAGGAAAGCAAGTAGAAGACGCTATTCTCAGAATGCACGGCCTTAAAGAATCAAACAAAAAGGAAGACATTCTGAAGCAGAAACAATGTCCTCGTTGCAAGACTTTGAATGACCATAACAACCCGTTTTGCGAAAAATGCTGGCTGCCACTCTCAGAGCAAGGGCTAAACGAGCTGGAAGAAACAACCAACAAGGAACAGGAAAGCCTAATTGCCTTAATGCGTTTGCTGGGCGAAGTCGGAAACAATCCAATCAAACTGAAACAGGCTCTGGCAGTACTGCAACAAAATGGAGGTGCAAGCAAATGGATATAGCAACATTTATCCAGCAAGCTAAAACCAAACGAGAAGTCGCTGAAACAAACAAACTCCTAAAAGAGCAGAACAAGCTTCTAAGAGAAATAAAGGGCTTGCTGGAGTTGAGGCGGTGACGTGAAGCGGGTTTTTCTTTAAATAACTTGCGTGCATGGTGTTGCTATGGCCAGAAGGTTTTACTTGGGTACTGCGATTTGGCGCGATTACCTTGAGGACAGGCGGGACAACCTCAGGCCCTTGGGTGAACTCGCCTTCCAATTCCTTCAAAACTGCAGGAAGAACCATTGTGTTGTCATACTCGCAGAACCAGTTTTGTTTGAGCTAAAAGATATGCCAAAGGGCCTTCTTGACAGCATGCTTTCTTCTTTTGAAGACATTTTAGAGGAAGCTTCTGTTTTGCCTGAACAGGTGCAGGAAGCCAAAAAAATTTCCGCTCAAAGGGGCCTGCCTTTTAACGATGTTTTTCACGCAATTCTTGCCAGAGACAACGATGCAATAATGATTACTAGGGATTACCACTTTGAACAATTGGCTGATATTGTTGAATCAATGGCTCCAGAAGACGCTACTTTTTGAGGCCAAGTTTTTTCTCAAAGTGTTCAAGCATTTCTTTGCTTCCTTCGCCGCTTCTCCAATCGTGAAACTCTTCATCTGTCTTGAATTTTCCTTTTCCTTTAAGCGAACCCCTTGCGGCAAACAGTGCATCCCAAGCTTTCTTCTTAGATCTCTGCTCATCTAGCAAAGAAAGTTTAGTTCTAATAGCATCTCTAACAAAATCGGTCTTGGTAGTATAATGAAATTCTTTCATGTCCTTATCAATTTGTTTAGAAAGATTAGCATCTAACCTAATGCAAATATTATCCATTTTATCCAACTTATCCATATTATACTATGTTATACATCGTAATATAAAAACATATCGTATACAATACATTCCTATTGCGATCCCGGGATTGTTTTGGCGAACTGAAAGGACTATTTTGTTTAAATCAAGATTCTAAAAGTTAAACCGTTAGGTTTAAAATAACGTGAAATGTAATTATTTAGTATAATGGCTATTGGTATTGTTTTGCCGCAGACTAGGGGTCGAGAGGCATCTGTTAAAGATTTGGTTATTACTATTTTGGCTAAAGAATGGCCTCTTAGCACCAGGAAAATCTATCACCGCATTTCCAAAGTTTATTCTGTTTCTTGTACTTATCAGGCTGTCCATAAGTCTGTTAAAGGCCTTGTTAGGGAAAAAGTTTTGGTTGAGAAAAGCAGAGAATATTGCTTGAATGTGGATTGGCTGGAACAATTGAAAGCTTTTAGTGAAGAGGTGAAGCAAGATTATAATTCAAAAACCGCCGGGCCGGCAGTTTCATCTACAACGCTTGCTTTTTATTCAAAATATTTGGACAATTACAAAACTTGTCTTGCTGAGCTTCTTAAACCAAGAATACAGGGATTGCCTGTTCTTTATAGTTCCAAGTCTGATTTGGATTCGTTTGGAAACCGCGTAATTGCTTCAAAGAAAGAAACAGTTCTAAAAAGCCTTTCCGAATCTACTGGCAACTGTCTTATCCTGGGACCTTCAGGATCAGGAAAAACAACGGCATTAATGCAAGCCGCTTATAGGTACTGTAAATCCGAGGGTCGAACGCCAATAATTTTTAATTTATCTAACTTTAAGGGACAGTCTCTCCTGGATATCGTGCATCAAAAAGTCTTTGAGGTTTCGGGCGAAAGAATGAATGAAGGCTTTTTAGCAGAAGCACTTCAGAAAGGCAGTTTTGTTTTTTTCTTCGATGGATTGAACGAAGCCTACGGAAATATTATGATCAATGGCGAAAAGATTAATCGTTTGGATTTTATTTTAGATCAATTAAACGTTTTTTGCTTTAATGAAAATTTTAAGAAAAACAAGTTCGTAATCTCTTCGAGAACCAGTTCTGATCCAAAAGGCAAGTTTTCTGTTAGCACATACGAATTAAACCCATTTACGGAAAAACAAATTAGCAATTATCTTGAAAAGAGAAATCTTACCCGTTTATTTCAAGAACTTGAATCAGACAAAAGCCTTTTTGACTTATGCAAAAACCCATTGCTCTTAGACATGACTGCAAAAGTCTATACTGCAGAAAAAGTTTTACCATCAAACAAAACCAAGCTGTACAATAGTTATTTCAACGACTTAATTTATAGATGGGAAACAAAAGTTTTGAAAAAGCCAGAACTTATAGCAGTTGACTTAGAAAACGCTTTAGCTAGCCTTGCATTTGAAACAGTTTCAATCGGAACAATATTTCCTCTCGAACTGTTCCTGAAAAGCGTAAAGAGATTTTGCAAAGACCAGGACCTTGAAAGAAAAGAGGAAAAACAAATAATAAGCGTCGCCATGAAAACAAACCTGATACTAGTAAACGGTTCAGAAGCAAGATTTGGGCACCACAGCTTCCAAGAATTCTTTGCAGCAAAAGAATTGAACCTTAAGTTTGCTGAAGGTAAAAGCATTGATAAGGCATTTTTGAAAGAACAAGCTAACAAAATACCTTGGGTCGAGCCAATTATCTTCTTGTCAGGGCTATTACCAGACTCAACCGGGTTAATTAAAGCACTAAAAGGACAAAACCTGTTTTTGGCAGGAGAATGTGCAATTTCAGCAAACTTTGTTGATGAAAAACTTTTAGACCTGACAATCATAGAGTTACTTCAATTAGTTAATGATTCAGACAATAACATTCATTGGAGGTCTGCAAATATCTTAAATAGGATGGGAAAAAGGGCCTGTGATTTAGCAATTAAAGAAGTCAATTCAGGGAAGGATGAACAGCTCAAAAGAAGACTTCTTTGGGTATTGGGTAATTTTGATAACCAAAAGGTAGAACAGACGCTCCTTGAGAACTTAGATGAGTCTAACACCCACACTCTTGTCCACATTCTTCTTGGTTTACAAGACGTTAAAACAAAACTAGATGTTGCTAGAATAGACAAATTCTTAAAACATGATAATCCGTTAGTTAGAGCAGAAACAATTGCCATAATCCAAAAGAGAGATTCAAAAAAGTCTGGTAAAACAGTTTCAAATGAGATATTAAGCAAAAGAAAGGCGGAACTGTTAGCGCCGCTTGTTTCAATGTTAAAAAGCGAACAGCAGTGGGTCAGAATGCACGCTGCATTGGCACTAGGCAAATTAAATCTAGTAGAATCTGTGGGTCCACTAATTGAAACATTGGCTGATGAGAATTACTCTGTTAGATGGCACGCAACTCTTGCTTTGGGAAAAATAGGCACTGATAAAACTGTCGAGGAATTAAACAACAGAATAAAAATAGTCGCTCCAAAAGATAGAGAGGTTATGCTGAAAGCCGTCGCTGCAATTAAAAACAAGGTTAAAGATAGAACAGATTTAGCTAAGACTTGGGGAGTAGTGATAAATTAGATGGATAAAAGTAAATTGCCTGGACTAAGAGTCGCGCTGACCGCCGAATGTAATCTAAATTGCGAATATTGTTCGCCAGGCGGGGAATGTTATTTGGCTTCCAACAGCCAGTTAAAAAAGGAAGAATTGTTGAAGATATTAAAAGTGGCTTCAGATATTGGTATTAGTTATATTGTTTTTTCAGGTGGTGAACCTCTGTTAGAAAAAAACAAGCTAATTGAAGTAACTAGGGAACTATTGGGCCATAACCCCTCATTGAACTTGAGGCTCTCTACAAATGGAGTTCGCCTAAAACAGAACTTAGGGGAATTAAAAAAAATTAAATTTAGAAAAGCCATTATAAGCCTAGATTCTATCAACCGCCAAAAATTCAACAAAATCACCGGACACGACTTGTTAGAAAAAGTCCTAGAAGGAATTGATTCAGTACAAAAAGTTTTTCCCTTGAGAATTAATGTAGTTCTAACTAAGAAAAATTATTCGGGCATTTGGGATCTCATAGATTACTGCATCACTAAAAAGATTGACCTTAAAATACTTGATTTAAACTATTTCAGAATACCTGGCAAAGAATATTGGACCCAAAACTATCAATCGACTCAAGATCTGATAAAAAAACTAAGATCTCTTTCAACTTCCGAGAATGTTGTTTATGGCCCAGGAGGATATGGCATTCCAATGATAGAATTTAAAGTAGATGGAATAAAAATCAGGGTAAAGGACAGTACCAAAGGCACAACCTATAGTTCAGCATGCGAAAACTGTGAATTGTACCCCGAAAAGAGCCATAAGCACTATTGCCAGGAGGGATTATATGAAATGTTTCTCTCATCCGGCGGGAAGCTTAGGACATGCAAACACAGATCGGACTTGTGTGTAAACTTTTCCAAAATAAATCTTAATAATGAGGACGAAATAAGGGCCGGATTTAGCAAAGTGCTCGATTACTACAAAGGAGTCTACTTTGTATCTGAAGAAGACTTAAATCAAAATGTTAAAACCGAGGTGATCAAAAGTGATAGATAAAAACGAAATAGAATGTTTTCTAATAGATATTGACGGGGTTGTATTCTCAAGCAATCAACCAGTTGACGGCGCAAAAGAAACTTTAGACTATCTTGAAAAAAATAAGTATAAGCGCCTATTTGTTACAAATGCGACAAGACATTCAAATAAAGCATTGGTTGAAAAATTTTCAAAACTTCCCGTCAATGTAACAATTGACGAAATTCTAAATTCAGCATATGCAACAGCGGACTATGTTGTTGGCAAAAAAAATGGTGCAAAATGCTTTTTGACAGGAGCGGATTATTTAGACGACGTTTACAGAAATAAAGGCTTGAATGTTACAAGAACAGAAGAAAAAGTAGATTTTGTAGTCTTAGGATTTGATAAAAGGATAAACTACGAAATGATGGCAAGTGCATTGAGAATGATCTTAGACGGCGCTGACTTAATAGCAATGCATGAGGATAAATTCTATCCAAGCGAGGGAAAACTTTGCATAAGCTTAGGCGCGTTTGTCAAGGCGTTAGAATATTCGAGCGGAAAGAAGGCAATCGTGATTGGAAAACCAAATAAGAACTTTTTTGATGTTGCATTGGCAAAACTTAATAGTCAAGCAAGCAAAGCAGTAATGATAGGCGATTCGATTACCGGCGACATTGTTGGTGCCAAGAAAGCTGGCCTAAAGACAGTTCTTGTTAAAACCGGCAATTTTCGCAAAGAAGACTTAGATAATTCTGAAATAAAACCAGATTTTGTTATAGATTCGATAAAAGATCTTCCCAAACTTTTCAAAAAATAAGTCTCCAAAAAGTTAAACCATTTTGTTTAACTAATTGAACCGAACCTAGATTAGGCCTCGGAAAGCAAATTTATCTAAAGAGTAGGAGGCCGTTCTTTGCAGCATCACTCTTTAGAACTCAAAAAAATATTCAAGGATTTAATCTACTTGATTAAGATTGGCAAGAGGCAACAGACAAAATTACTAAAGGTTCTAATCAAAAAGGAGTTGAAGCACAGGGAAGAATTGTTTCAAGCAAGAGCTTCGCTTGACCTGCTTTTAAAGCAAGCGCCTGAAAGGGAACGTAAGCATGCTTACAGTTGTTATTGCAAACAAAGGTGGATAAAGAGGGAAATTTTATGCTTAGAATCCTAATGGTTTTAAGAGGAGGCAAACAACATGAGTGCACCAGTTGTTCTCAAGGGCCACTGCTCTGATTAATTACCGTGGACCAAATGGGGTGACTTTCGAGTCCCCCTTTTTATTTTTACGGGGTGATAGAAATGGAATCGAACATAGAACGAGGAATATATGAATTTCATTGGGAAGTAACGGGGGATTGCAATCTGAAGTGTGTGTATTGTTATAACTCTGATTGCAGCGAAAGTAAAAATGTAACAAAAGAGCTTTCTCTAGAAGAAATTAAGAAAATTATTGATGAAACAAGAAAATATGGGACAAAACAGTACACTATTACCGGTGGAGAGCCATTTACCAGGCCAGACATATTTGAAATAATTGACTATTTGAAGGGCAACAAAATAGCTTTTCTCTCAAACGGAAAACTGTTGACAAAAGAATTTATCGACAAACTCAGCAAATACCCCCAAGTTGAAGAAATAAAACTTAGCTGGGATGGATTTTCAGCACACGATGAAATGCGAATCGGAAGCAATTGGAAAGACCTTGTAAGAACAATAAAATATCTAAACAAGAAAAAAATTAGAGTTGTAATAAACACCCTTGTACTAAAAAGGAACCAACGGGATATTCACAAGCTTTATCACTGGCTAGTTAAGTTAGGTGTTTACAGGTGGCGAGTAGATATCCCTTTCAACCTTGGTAGATATGTAAAATGCCACAAAAAGTATGTTCCGTTAGAACCAGATGAGTTCACAAAAATATTCGGAAAAATTATCAAAGAGCACGAAAAAAACAAGAACAAAATAATTCTCGAAGTATTTAATCTGTACAAATCCGAGTTTAAACCAACGAACACTATAAGCTTTGATGACAAGACACACCCCTGTGAATATAAAAGAGAACTTCTTGCAATGAAACCAAACGGCGACATTATTTTCTGCCCAAGCCTCACATTTGCACTATCAAACTATCGAAAAGAAGGCAGCCTTTCAAAATGTTTCGAGAAAGAAAAAAACCATAGCTTTTATGACTTGAAAATAAGTGATTTGAAAGACTGTGTTGGGTGCCGATATTTAAGAATTTGTGGGGGTGGATGCAGGGCAAACGCAATATATAATTTTAATGACATAAGAGGAAGAGATTCTATGGCTTGTGCAACATTTCCTTACTGGGAAAAAAATATTCTCCCAGTACTACCAAAAAGCCACCAAAAGTTTTTCAGAAACGAAATGAACAAAGAGGGTTTTATCCCAAAAAGCAAAATAATAGAGGAAGCGTAACAAAATGGGGAAAGTTTTTCTTTACAATACCCGCGACAGGGCAATTCAAGAATTTACCCCAATTAGTGAAGATATCGTTGGATTGTACGCCTGCGGCCCAACCGTATACAGCCATGCACACATAGGCAACCTAAGAGCCTACTTATTTGAAGATTTGTTAAAAAGAGTACTTGTTTTCAACGGCTATAACGTAAAACACGTAATGAACATAACAGATGTAGGGCACCTTATATCCGATTCAGATACAGGAGAAGACAAAATTGAAGACAGTGCAAAAAAAGAAGGCCTAACAGCAAAAAAAATCGCAGAAAAATACACAAAAATGTTCCTAAAAGACACCAAACTACTCAATATCATTACTCCAAACATTCTTTGCAAGGCAACAGAACACATAGACGACCAAATCGCATTAATAGAACGATTAGAGAAAAACGGTTACACTTACAAGACCTCTGACGGAATATACTTTGACACCTCAAAATTCAAAACTTATGCAGACTTTGCAAAACTTGACTTAGAAGGCCTTGAAGAAGGAAAAAGAATATCAAAAGGGGAAAAGAAACAAAAAACAGATTTCGCCCTCTGGAAATTTTCAAAAGAAAACAGGCAACAAGAATGGAACAGCCCATGGGGAACAGGTTTTCCGGGATGGCACATAGAATGCTCAGCAATGTCAATGAAATATCTCGGAGAAACCTTTGACATCCACTGTGGGGGAATAGACCACATACCAATACATCACACAAACGAAATAGCCCAATCCGAAGCCGCAACCGGGAAAAAATTTGTAAACTACTGGATGCACTGTGAATTCTTAAACATTGAAAAAGAAAAAATGAGCAAATCTACCGGAAAATTCTACACCCTAGAAAATTTAATCGAAAAAGGATTTGACCCAATGCTATACCGGTACTTCTGCCTAAAAACACACTATCGAAAGCCGTTAGTGTTCAGTTTAAAAAAGCTTGAAGAAACCAAGATCAGCTTTAAGAAATTAAAAGAAAAAATTCAATGCCTTTCAGCCGATAAAGAAGAAATAAAAAACACAAAAAAATACTACAAAAAAATTATCAACGCATTCAACCAAGACCTAAACGTTCCAATGGCACTAACAATTACCTGGCAACTACTAAACGATTCAGAAATAGACGACACTGAGAAACTATCAATAATAAAAGCCGTTGAACCAATTCTGGGGCTAAATCTCACAAAACAAAAAACTGAGAAAATCCCAAAAAAGGTAGCCAAACTTGTCAAAGCAAGAGAAGATTGTAGAACCAACAAAAACTGGAACGAAGCAGACAAAATAAGAATAAAAATAACACAAACCGGATACACCGTACATGACACAGAAAACGGCCCAATAATAAAAAAAACCTGAATGCCCTGAGAAAAAATGGAAAACGAAAAAGTATTCAAAAAAGTTATAGCCCTTATTCGTGAAATCTCCCAAAAATGCCCCGAAACCAAAGAACACGATTTTGATTTCTATAAAAAGGACTTGGTTGACGAAGCCATTGAAGCCAGGATGGCTGTAGACAAAGAAGACTGGCCGGAACTCAAAGAAGAGTTAGGGGATGTTCTTTGGTCTTGGATGGATTTTTGCCTGCAAGCCGAAAAAGAAGGCTTGTTCACTATGGAAGACGTGTTGGAATTCCTGAAACACAAGCTTGTGCAAAGAAACCCACACGTTTTTGGCAACCAGAAAGCAAGCACACTTGAAGAAGCCAGAAACGCAAAAAAGAAAGCAAAAAAAGAATGGAAACAGGCAATTAAAGCCGATTAGGATTAAGATTGCTTTTAAGTCTTTTTTGCACTTTTATTAGTTAAGCTATGGAAAGCATAAAACAATATAAATAACCCCAACTGTAGATTATATATGAACGAAATGAGAAAAGAAATAAGAAGGATAGAAAAAGCATCCCAAAAAGAAACCATGCAGATAGTCAAAAGACTAATGGATGCAAACAAAGAAACCATAAAACTACTTAGACATTAGTAGATTCAACAAAAACCTAATTCTCAAAAACAAGCCCGCCTGACCTATTTAATTAGCCCGCAAAGGCCAGAATAGCCTTAGATTAGGGGAAAGAAGGCCGGGTTGAGGGCTAGTTGAAGGAACAAATATAATGAATTTTATTTTTTGAATTTTTGACTGTTAGTACTATTGCAAGTCTATTGACTTAGACAAATCATCTAGCATGGCGAATATTTTGTCAATACTTAAAATGGCAATACGATTTAGGATTCCGAACAGGAATAAAGAGCAAACAGGAGCGATAACTTAGTAACAGCCAATAATTTTCCTTATGTCGGCAGTCTCAATATTGCTGAGATTAAAGAAATCGGTCAGATTGTAGAAGCTTATGCCTTCCTTGATTTTTTCTCGGTAGATTTTTTCGATTTTTTTTCCTTCAAAATACTCTTTATAGTATTGGCTGCCTGGAAAATAGTTTAGGTTTCTCCATATTACAGAGTCTGCAAATTCCAATAATTCATTAATGGATTCCTTGTCTTTAACAAGTTCTTGCTTTGTTTGGCTGGGAAAACAGTACATCATGTAAATTTCACTTTTCAAGCCCTTTTCTTTAAACGTTGCAAATAGCTCTTTTATTTTTTTGAGAGTTATTTCTGAGAAGTCTATTTTTTTGTTAAATCTTTGACAGAAAGTTTCAATAGAAATAGTCAGCACTCTAAAGCCGGCTTCTGAAAGCAAGTTAATGAATTCCGTTCTAACGTTTATTTTCTCATCAAAGAATATCCTTAGGAAAAAAGAGTTTGTGTTTACAAGAACTATCTCTGGATGTTTTTTCCTATAGGCTGCAACTTTCTCTAGAAAGAGCAAATCCTCTTTATGTAACCCAAGTGCGTCTGTTTCGTTTTGAAAAATGTTAACCCGATATTTCTCATGTAGAAATTTTAGGTCTTTGAGCAATCTTTCTGCACCCATATGCCTGATTTTCAAACCGTCTCTTCGTGAATTACAACAATAACTGCATGCAAAAGGACAGCCTCGGGATGTGTATAGTGCTGCAACTCGTTGATTTGGCAGCCCAACTTCATACAGCTTGCTTCTGTTGACTTTGTTTTGGGTATATCGGTAATCACCTTTGGAGTTAAACAGTATCTTTTCAAACTCCCAAGGTGCATCAAGATTTTCAAGCTTACACTTTGGATACTGCACTATAATCTTATCATCTAAATCTTTGTAGGCAATTCCGTCTATTTCCTCAATGCGACCTTTTCTTTCTGGGGCAAATGTCAACAGTTCTTTTATTGTTGCTTCTCCTTCACCCAATACTATATAGTCAATGCAGTTGTTCTCAAGATGCCATTCAGGTTTCATTGAAGCATGAAGGCCACCTACAATTATTGGAGTTTTTGAAACAGTTTTTTTAAGCAGAGTACATAATTCATCAACAGTAACTTGTTCAACAGCAAACATAGATGGTACGAGTATCACATCTGGGTTAATCTCTCTAACTTGCTTTGCAATCTCCACATCTTGCAACCCAAATTTGCATAAGTACCTGTTTACAGGTTCTTCATTATCAAAACCGTCAGCCGCAACATCAATAAAGTAGGTTTCATAGTCCTTCTTTAAAGCTCCCAAAACAGTCATTGCTTGTAAAGAAACAGATGCCCTAGCCGCTTTGCCAGTCAAACCTAATTCTATTCGCCTGTCTCTTAAGAATAATTTTGCCGGTGAAATAAACAAGACTTTAAACATTTGAAGTCACTCATATTTGTTTGCTGATTTTTTCCAAGCTAGGCAATAACTCGCTTTTGGAAACGAGAGTTATCCTGATGTAATCATTATGCTTTCCAAAGGCGGTGCTTGGGCAAACAGCAATGTGCTCTTTAAGCAGTCGTGAGGCTATTTTTTCGGCCTGATTTTTGCCAACCTGTAAATATAGGAAAGGAGCTGCTGAGGGCAAAGAATACATTACATGATTTTTATCAAGAATCTTTATCGCACTACTTAGCCTATTCAAATATTCCTTTGTTGCAGCCATTAAAATTTTTTCCTCGTTCTTCAAAGCAGTTATTGCTGCTTTTTGAGTAAATGTTGGCAAACATTGAACGGTGTTATAGTTAAACTCCACCAGCTTGTTTACAATTTCTTCATTCTGGCAATGAAGAAAGCCAACCCTGAATCCAGGCATTGAAAACCCTTTTGAAAAACTCCCAACATAAATAAAGTAAGGGTTGCTGAGATCCAATGGAAGGTTTCTTTTGTGATAACTCAATGGCTCGTATGCTGCGTCATAGACAAAATAGGTTCTGTTTGCAAAACACATTTTTTGAATTTCGTCTAAAATGCTTTCACTTAGAATGGCGCCTGTCGGGTTATTTGGATTGCTCAAAACAAGTAACTTTGTTTTAGGCCCCATGCTTTTTCTTAAACACTCTAAATCAATATTCCAATCGTCTTTATTTCTAGGTACACGAATAACTTTGCCTCCTTTATTTTCGATTAATGGAACAAAAAAATTAGCCCATTCCGGTTCAGGTATTATGACTTCATCTTTTTTGTGAACAATATTTTCTAACAAACCATACATTAAGCTTCTTGAGCCAGACCCAATAATCAAAGAATCAGGAGAGGTCTTATATCGCTCTGCTAGGACTAGTCTTAGCTCCTTTAGTCCCTTTGAGGAAGAGTAATGTACCTCGCCGATTTTAAGTGAACTAATAGCTGAATTAATTATCGCAGGATATGTTACCATGTCTGGGTCTACAGTATGTAGTTTACTAATCTTTTTGCCAGATTCCTCTAATCTGATAACTTTCTCACAGTAGTACGTTAGAATGTCGTTCATTGTAGATCTTAGATTGTTGGTCGATTGATGAGATGCAATCGCGACTTTTTGAGCTATGCTATATATTTATAATCTCTAGTATACATAAGCATTTGTTGTAATAGACATTACTACTGATTTGTATGTACGAGGAATATTTGGAATTACTTGAGGAACTTGGCTTCACAAAAGGCGAGAGCACAGTCTACTTGGCTTTGCTCGAATCGGGCCCTCAAATAGCTTCTGAGCTAAGCGAAAAATCAAAAATCCATAGAATTAACCTATATGACTTGCTAAAAAAGCTTGTTGAAAAAGGACTAGTTACACACTATATTAAAGGAAAGACAAAAACCTATAAGGCACTGCCACCACAAACGCTTCTGAAAATAGAGAAACAACGTATCCAAAACCTCGAACAGGCCATTCCCTCTTTAGAAAAACTGCAAAAAACGAGAAAGGACGAATTATCAGCGGAGCTGTTTATTGGAAAAGCAGGAGTAAAGAATGCTATCGATTTAGTGGCTATTTCAAAAACCGAGGTTCTCCTTTTTGCATCTGGTTGGGGCTTTGAAGAACGCTACCCTATCTACTCCAAACAATGGTATAACAAAATTAAAAAGAACAAAATTACAATAAAAGGCGTAATTAATGAAAACCTTCTGAAAGAAAATCGCCCCCTTCCGATAAAATTTACTGCAATCAAAGCACCAATAACCTTCCCTTCAACAACAGCACTATTTGAAAACAAAACCCTAATAATCAACTGGAACTCAACAGAACCAATAGCAATCCTCATTCAATCCAAAAACATCTTTGATTCATACAAACAATACTTTGAAATACTGTGGAATAAACAATCTTAAATGCTTGCTAGTTGGACGGGAGTTAAATTAATTAACATCCTTGCACTATATAGTTTTAGCAGAATAATTTCAGCCGGAAGACAAGGCTGTGCGCTGGTTTTTGTGTTTGGGGTTCGTCCCCTGCGTCAGGGCTTTGGAAGAAGCCCTGTTACGAGGTTTGCAAGTGGACAACCGCCCGTACGTAGTCGGGCTTCGATCTCGTCCCCTGCGATATTTTATGGCGAAAACGGCAAAGCATTCAGGCCTAAAGAGGCTGAGAAGGCCGAGGCATGCTGGCACTGAAAGGAAAAAAGGTTTCAGCGAGTGAAGCAAATTCACTGTTTGCAGCTATGCACGATGCTTTGAGACCAACAAGGCAAAGCCATCCTATTGAGCCTTAGGCGAAGATGGGATTCTTGCTCAGCCAAGCCGGCTGCTCGGCTGGCGGGCGTGGCTGCTACCAGGGCCTTTTGTAGCCGATTCCGTTTGGCTCGATTTTTGGAACAGGGCCCCTGTAAAGCAGTTCCAAGGCAAGGATGAATGCTATCGGGATTAGTGCAAGAAATGGCCAAAGGGGAAAAAGGCGTGCAAGGCTTGGGCTGCTTGAAAGCGAGGCCTGGCCTGTTATTAGGGCAAACGAGGGGCTGGCCAAATGCAGCAGGTAAAGGGCTGCGGCAATGCATGCAAGTGAAACAATTATTGACCTCATAAATAGTTTGCCTCTTTTTATGTATAAAAAGCAGGCGGTTTGGGCGTTTTTTTTGGCGTGAAAAAGTTTTAAATAGGGGTTTGTACTTAGTCAAAGTGAAATGAAGCCGGCTGTTTATTGGAAGAGCGTGAAGAACCTGCTGTCAGTAATTTTTTTGCTTTTGGCAGCCCAGTTTTCATACAACGTGATTTTGGCTACAAGAGCTTTTGACCCAGAGAATGCCGTGCTGCTTTTTGCTGCCGGCCTCATTGTTGCATATGTTTTCATTTCACTGGTTTTGTATTCAATCGAGCATAAGGCGGGCCTTTGGATGGTTTACCTTTACTCGATATACCTTTGCTTTGCTGGCTTCACCGGCCTGGCGATAATTGCAAGCCTTGGCATTGAAACAATCACGATGAGCCTGTCAGTCACAGGAATATTCTTTGCAATGATTTCAATAATTTGGAGCGTTACAGGCCCGATGCTGTTTTTCAGCTCAAGAAAAAGCAAGCCGGTTTTCTACGAAACCCCTTTGAAGCTTCCAAAGGGCATGAAGATGCCTAAGATGCCAAAAAAAGCAGTTTAGTTTTTTTCTTTCAAAACAGATTTGCCTATTTTTGCCGGAGGAACCCTTTTTTGCCTGAGCTGCACAAGCCATGAAAGCTCTTCCTGCTTCAATTCCTCTTTAAAGACAGGCTTGCTTTTCCAGGTTGAAAAGAAAAGGAAAAGGCCCCAAAGCAAAAGCATGCTTGAAACAGTCACTGGAAAAAGAACGGCTTCTTCAGCAAGGTTTTCCAAGACATTCAACGGAAGAATTTCTGCCGGCCGCATTACCAAAAAGTAGATTGTCAAAGCTTGGTTTAAAACAAACAAAGCTGAAAGGATTAAGCACATGTAAAAGCCTGCTTTGATTCGCTTGTCAAACAAAAGAAAGGCTGTCAGGAACAAAAGCAGGATTGCGCTTAAAAAAATCGCGTAAGGGTAAAAAGTCAAATGGCCAAGGTATGTCATTCCAACAACCAATGCAAGCAAAACAAAGAACATGAAAGCCCAGAAAAGGCCAAGGCCGAACGCCAGTAGTTTGCAGGATTCATTCGCTAATAAGGAGATTTTTCCGGTATTTAACTTTTTTGGTGGCGGAAAAAGCATTTATAATATTTTACAAGAGAATATAGTTAAGGTGTTTTTAGTGGGATTTTTGAAAGGGGTTTTTGGAAAGGAAGAGAAAAAAAAGCACAATCTGGGAGTGTGCATTCCTGATGCAAGCAGGAAAAAAAGAAGAGCAAAAGATGAAGCAGGGCCTGAAGCAAAAGACAAGGCTTTTCGGGTTTCGGGAATTTTTCACGTGCACGAAAGCCTGATGGTGCAAGGCCATGCAATCGGCGCAACAATAAAGCCAAAGGACAAAATAAGGCTTGGTGAAGCAGAACTAGTGGTAACAGATGTGCAGATAAACAAGGCCAGCACTGAAAGGCTGGAGCCAGGCGAACAGGGAGCGCTTTTTCTCAGGTCATTGAAGGGAAAGTTTCCAATAATCAGGATTGGCGACGTTTTGGAATTCTGATTAAAACACCGGAAGCCCACTCTTCCAAAAAGAGCGCCGTCAACAGCAGACTATTTCTATAAATGTGTTCTAAAGAATTTGCGGAATTGCTTGGAGCTTTTACGGGCGATGGATGGATTAGCAAAAACCAAAAAGGCGGTCCAACCCTAGTTATTTCGGGAAACCCAAAAGACGAAAAAGCCTGTTACAATCATATTGCCGGGCTGTGGAAGAAAGAATTTGGAACACCATGCATTACTTGCGTTTATCAGGAAAAAAAATTCCCGAGAGTTTTTTAAAACCCTTAAACCAAAAAACAGAAGACATCTGAACAAATTTCAGCAATGGGCAAGCAAAGGTTTTTATTAGCCTTTTGGCGATAAATCTATTTACGCTAAGCAGGAGTACCCAAGCGGTCAAAGGGGCCAGACTCAAGCAGCTTTTTGAAAAGAAAGGAAGGAAAAAACAGTTCAAAAAAGACTGGAGAAATCTGGTGGCTTAGTGCCTTCGGGGGTCCGAATCCTCCCTCCTGCATTCAATGCCTTCAAAAAAGCCTGCTGGAAAAAAAGCTGTTTTCAAAAAGCCAAAAGATGTTGAACGCCTTGTTATAACAAAGAACTGTGTTGGCCGCGTAAAAAAAATCGGCGGATACCATTATGGCGAAGTCTACATTGGCAGAATGCGCTTCAATGACGGAAGCCGGCACAGGGTTGCTGTTAAAAGATTCAAAAAGCCGTTGAGCGACAGGCTTGCAGCGCTTTACCAGAAAGCAGCCGAAGATTTGGCTAAGGCCGGAGTAAGGCTTCCAAAAATGGGCATGGTGAAAACTCGTGAAGGGGAATGGGTGCAGGTTTCACAGCTTTTTGGTTCAAGAAAGCGCGGCTCTAAAATTGTTAACAAAAGCAACCTTGCAATAGAAGGCAAAAGGGCGCGGACTGATGCAGTCGAACAGCTTACAAAGATTGCGAATGCAGGCTATACTCCGGAAATGGATGTGGTTGAGCCATTTAAGAATCGAAGAAAAGGAGCTATTCCAATAGACTTGGACTTAATGGTTAGGTCAAGGAACGAGTTTGGGAAAAGGAAACCCGGCATAAGGGCACAGTTTCTTGCAGAGGCAATTGAAACAGTTGCACAGTCAAAAACAAATGCGGAGTACAAAAGGCTTTGCGAAATGGCTTTGGAGGCCGCGTCTCCTGAGATGAAAAAGCAGCTCAAAAGGTTTTTGCCCTACTTTCCCGAATAGTTAGGGCTTTCTTCTGTGATGGTTATGCCGTGGGGGTGGGACTCTTTTTGGCCTGCCGGAGTTATCTTAACCCATTTGGTGTTCTTTTTCAAGGCGTTCATGTCTTTTGCTCCAACCAAGCCCATTCCTGATCGAAGCCCGCCTAAGAGCTGGAAAACCATTTCTGCAACCGTGCCGCGGAATGGAACAATTCCTTCAACGCCCTCTGGAACAAGCTTGTTGGTTTCCTTGGTTTCAGCCTGAAAATACCTTTCCTTGGACCCGCGCTGCATTGCACCCACAGAGCCCATTCCCCTGTATTGCTTGAATTTTCGGTTGTAGAGGAAAATCGTTCTCCCAGGAGTTTCTTCACAGCCTGCGAAAAGGCTTCCGAGCATTACAGAGCTTGCGCCGGCAGACAAGGCCTTTACTATGTCTCCACTGTACCTTATTCCGCCGTCTGCAATAACTGGAACAGAATACTTTTCTGCCGCTTCAGAGCATTCAAGCACTGCCGTGAACTGTGGAACGCCTACGCCGGAAATTATTCTTGTGGTGCAGATTGCTCCTGGCCCGACGCCTATTTTTATTGAGTCTGCTCCTGCTGAAGCAAGGTCGTGCACTGCTTCTGGTGTTGCAACGTTTCCTGCAACCAGTTCAATGCCAAAATTTTTTTTGTATCTTTTCACTGCGTCAACAACCATTTTGCTGTGGCCGTGTGAGGTGTCAAGCACCACTGCGTCGACGCCTGCTTTCAAAAGCTTTTCAATTCTTTCATCGTCTTTTGGGCCAACTGCTGCGGCAACAATCAGGCTGCCTTTTTTGTCTTTTGCAGAATTTGGAAACTTTTCCTGCTTTCTTATGTCTGTTGCTGTAAGCAAGCCAGAAAGCCGGCCTTTTTTGTCAACAATTGGAAGCTTTTCAATGCGGTGCTTGTGAAGAACCTCTTTTGCCTCGTCGGCTGTAGGGCTGTGGTCAACGCTTATGACCTTTCTTGTCATGTAATCAGAAACCTTTTGGTTTTGGTTTTCAACAAACATAAGGTCGCGTTGGGTCAAGATTCCGACAAGCTTTTCCTGCCTTACAACGGGAAAAGAGCCGATTCCCTTTGTTCTATGCAAATCGAATACTTTTGAAAGTGGGTCATCAGGGCTAATGCAGACAGGGTTGCTTACAACCAAGAACTCTGAGCGCTTTACTTTTGAGACCTCTTTTGCCTGGGCTTCTGCTGAAAGGTTTTTGTGTATTACGCCTATGCCGCCTTCCCTTGCAATCGCAATAGCTGTCCTGGATTCGGTGACGGTGTCCATGGCCGCGCTTGCCAAGGGAATGTTTAAGGAAATGTTTTTGGAAAAATTGGTCTTCAAGCTGGCTTGGTTTGGAAGAATGTTGCTTGAAGCAGGAACAAGCAGTACGTCGTCAAAAGTAAAAGCAGGTTTTACTGTCTTGCTACCCATATTATTGGAATGCATCAATTAGTTTAAAACCCTTTGCCAATTCGGTTCAATAGGTGTTTTTTTTTGGCAGCAACCGTTGTAATAGGGGCACAGTTTGGCGACGAAGGAAAAGGCAAGCTAGTTGACGTTTTTGCAGAAAATGCGGACTTGGTTGTAAGGTTTAATGGCGGAAACAACGCAGGCCATACCGTGGTAGTAAAGGGCCAAAAATACAAGTTTCATTTAATGCCCTCTGGCGCAATTCAGGGCAAGAAATGCCTTATTGCGGCAGGAATTGCCTTGGATCCAAGGGTTTTAAGGCAGGAAATAGAGCAGATAAAGGGCAAATTCGATTTCGAGCTGGCAATTGACCCAAGAACACAGATAATAATGCCATGGCACAATGCTTTGGATGGGGCAAACGAGGCTCTTAAGGGGAAAAAAAAGATTGGGACAACAGGCCGAGGCATAGGGCCATGCTATGCAGACCGTGCCTCCAGAACAGGCATAAGGTTCTCCGATTTGGTTGAAGAGGAAAGGCTCAAGGCAAAAATTTGGGAAAGCTTTCCGCTTAAAGAAAAAATCCTGAAAAAAGTTTTTGAACAGGAAATGCCGCAATCAAAGGAAGAAATTCTCAAGGAATACGCGGCTCTAGGAAAAGAGCTATCAGCGCATCTTGGAGACGTTTCAAAACAGGTTTCCGAGGCATTTGAAAAAGGCAAAAACGTTTTGCTGGAGGGCGCTCAAGGAACTTTTTTGGACAACGATTTTGGAACATACCCTTTTGTTACAAGCTCGCATCCAATAGCGGGAGCAGTTTTCACTGGAATCGGTTTGGGCATAAGGCCGATTGAACGCGTTGTCGGAATAGTGAAAGCTTATACTACAAGGGTTGGCTCAGGGCCGTTTGCAACAGAATTGCAAGGCGAGCTGGGGGACAAAATAAGGGAAGCGGGCCAGGAATTTGGAACAACCACCGGAAGGCCCCGCCGTGTAGGATGGCTTGACCTTGTTCTGGTTAGGACGGCTGCAAGGCTTAACGGCTTCACAGAAATCGCGTTAACAAAACTGGATGTCTTAAATGGCCTGCAAAACGTGATGGTCTGCAACGAATACGAACTGGATGGCAAACGGATAAAGGAAATGCCTGCAGACCCAGTTCTTTGGGAAAAATGCAGGCCTGTTTACGAAAGCCTGCCTGGCTTCAAAGTTGAAAGCAAGGCAAAAAGCTTTACTGGTTTAGAGGAAAACGCGCAAAAATATGTGGAATACGTTGAAAGGGAAGCAGGGGTTCCAATAAAAACCGTTTCAGTTGGCCCTGGCAGGGAAGAAACTTTGACACGCTAAAAGCCACGCTTTTTTCTTAAAAAATAGGCGATTGAAATCTGTTCAGCGCGGTCCAAAGCTGTTATAAAAAGCGGGACAAGAACTGCTTTTAGGTAAACCAAGGGCCTTTTACGCGAAAAGCCACGCGTTTTCTGAATAGCCCTTATTTCATAAAAGTCCCGTTCAAGTTCAGGCAAAAACCTCAAAAGAACGTAGAACGGGAGAAAGATTTCCTCAGGAAAACGCGCTTTTTTCAAAAGCTTTACCAAGGCAAAAAGGTCTGTGGTGAAAGAGAAAAACGCGATTGCAAGAAAAACGTTTACAACCCTTAAGCTTACAACCAAGAGAAACTCCAAAGGGCTGGCAACTATTTCAAAAAGGAAAAGCCAGGTCATCAAACCAGTGACAGCAAGAAATGGCGCGATTGCAAGAAAAAGCCTCCAAAAATCCCTGTATTTGGCAAGCAAAAGAAGAAAAACGAGCGCAATGAAAAGGCCAAACTGTGCAAGGCCAGTGTTTTGAAAAAAAGCCAGGGCAGTGAACAAAGCCAAAAAACCAAGCTTCAGTGTTTCAGGCCATTTAGAAAAAACTGTTTTGCTCTTGTATTGGAACATTCCCTCAAAGCACCTCCCTCAAGTAGCAATGTTCTGTCACAGTAACGCAGCATGTTCTTGTCATGGGTTGCAATAACCATTGCTTGCTTGGAATCGTTGACAAAGCCGTAAACCCGGGCCCTGTTTTCTTCATCAAGCCAGGTGGTAGGCTCGTCCAAAAGTGCAATGGTTTTTGGGGCAATGGCTGCAACAGAAACCAGCTTCTGCTGGCCCTTGCTAAGCTTTCCAGGGTCCTTGGAGAGAAGCCCCGATATGCCAAGCTTCCCAGCGTTTTCCCTGCTTAAAAGCTCTGCTTCCACCGTTTCCTGGAAAAAAAGGCTGGTTGGGTTTTGGGGCGCAAGGCTGAAGCCCTTCGAAGCATTTACACGCCCCCTGGCTTTTCCTATTCCTGCAAGGGCCCTAAGCAGAGTGGTTTTTCCAGAGCCATTCAAGCCAAGTACGGCTACCTTTTCCGAATCCCTTAATCTGAGGCCGCAATCCAAGGAAAAGCCTGGCTTTTGCAGGGAAAAAGAGGCTTCAAGAACCACGGCCCCTGGCTTTGAGGCCCTTTTTTCCAGAGGCTTTCCAGAAAAAGGACTGCTTAAAGAAAACTTTTTGGAGCCAAAGGAAAAGCAAGGGTCTTTGTCAAACCATGCAATCGATTTTCCCCGCACCTTTTTGAGAACTGAAAAAAAGGAAGCCGACTGCACTGGATCCAACAACTCCAAGGGCTCGTCCAAAAGCAGGTTTTCAAAAGGCGCGGAAAGGTTTGAAACAAGGTTTACCTTTTGCTTCTCTCCTTCACTTAACTCGAACACGTTTTTTTCGGCAAGGCTTTGGCAGCCAAATTTTTTCAGCAGGCTTGGGTTCCCAATTTCCTCTCCAACGGTTAAAGCAAGAAACTGGGTGCTGGGGTTTTGGAGCACTAGCCCGGTTTTGCCTTCCACAAGGGCCTGCCCAAAAGTCTGGGCCGGAATGAAGCTAGGGATGACGCCCGCAAGGAAAAGCGCAAGGCTTGTTTTTCCAGAGCCATTGCTTCCAAAAACCGAAACAAGCTCCCCCTGGCCTATTTCGAGGCCTAGGTTCTTAAAAACAGGCCTTCCTTGAAAAGAAAGCCCGAATTTTTTCAAAGAAATCATTCTATTTTTCCCTTAAGCTTTGTTTTGAAAACAAGAAGCCATGCAACAGAAAACTCTAAAAGGCTTTGAATCGTGTTTGGAACATAAATCCACCAAAGGGGAATAACAGCAAAAAGCTCTCCAGTGGTTTTGCCAAGCCAAATCGGCATAGCAAAATAGTAGTTTAAGACAATTGCAAAAACAGTCCTTGCAAAAATTGCTGCCGCAAGTGCCACAACAAAGACCCTCAAGCCAGGGTTTTTTGATTTAATGCGGGCCAAGCCAATTGCAGCCACCAAAGGAATGGTGGCAACGAATTTCATCAAAGCGCCAAGCCAGCCGGTTTTTGCAACCAGGGCAATAACCAAAGCCGAAACAGAGCTTGTGACAAGGCCTCCAAAAAGCCCCAAAAGCATTGAGGCAATAAGCCAGGGAACTGCAACCAAGTCAATCTGCATGCCCCAAGGAGTTTCAACAAAAAGAGGGTTAACCTGCAAAAGAACGCTGAGGCCTGCAAGCATTCCGGCTGTAACCAGAAGCTTTATCCTGTTCATAGAAAAAGAGGTAAAAATAACTACTTAAAAACGTTAGGGTTAACAAAAATGGGTTACCGCTATTTTTTTATACTGGAAAAGGGGTAATAGTTGGCATGAAACCAATAAGTCAAGAAATGATGAAATCGCTTTCGGTAAGCAGCATTGCCCTAGGGCTGTTTTCAATAGCCGTGTTTTTGGGAATCTTGTTCATGGTGCTTTCAGTGCTTGATGCACTGACATGGGAAAGGTTCTTTGACCTGATGGCAATCGCTGTTTTGGGAATTGCAGTCTATTACTTCTCTTTTGGAGTGCTGGCAAAGCTTTTCATCCAAAAAAAGCAGGTTGTTTAAGGTTTTACAAAACCAACAGGCCCTGCAGCAAAGATTTTTATACCACTGAAACCTAATTAGGTTATGAAGGGCCTTACCCTGAAAAACGTTACCCTGCTTTCAAGAAGCGGTCTCGTGCTCTTGATTCTTTCAATGCTGGGGTCTTTTGCATTAGCCACTGTGAGAACAAGCAGCAGCCTTGAAACAGAAACATGGTCTGAACTGTTTAACCTGCTTTTTATCACTGTTTTGGGGATTGCCACATATTACCTTGCATTAAGCCTTTTCAGCTGGTCTCTGCTGAAATCAAAAAAGCCTAGCGCTTCCTGAGCTTTGTTGAACTGTTTTTCCCCGGCTTGAAAGACTTTATTCTTACAATGCGCGGCCTCAACCCAATTTCTTCAAGCTGTTCTCTCAAGCTTGGAATAGAGGCCCACTGGTCATAGCCCAAAGCAACCGTTGTGGGGTGAAATCTTTTTATCACACTCCAATTTCTCATTTCCCGGTCGCCCAAAACGGCTTTGTCAACAAAATCCAGGGCCTGAACCAGTTGCAAGCGGTCTTTTTCGCTGTTCAAAGGCCTTTTGTGCTTTATTTTTTTCACATTTTCGTCACGGGCCACAACAACCACAAGCTTGTCCCCCAAACCACTGGCCTTTTTCAAGTAAAACAAGTGCCCGGGGTGCAAGAAATCAAACGTTCCAAAAGCCATTGCCGTGCGCATAAAACCACTAAATTGATTAACTATAAATACTCTTAACTTAATATAATTTAGTGGTCTGAAATGGATTTGGAAAAAAGGCTTGCCCTTGCAAGAGAAGTGGGCGAAGAAATCATAACAGAAGAAGAACTCAAAGAGCTTTTTGAAAAGAAGAAAAAGCCCGTGGCATACGACGGCTTTGAGCCAAGCGGCCAAGTGCACATCGCCCAGGGCCTTATGAGAGCCATAAACATAGATAAAATGGTGAAAGCAGGCTGCCGTTTCAAAATGCTTGTAGCAGACTGGCATGCAATGGCCAACAAAAAGCTTTCAGGAAACCTGGAAAACATTCAGGCTGCAGGAAAATACCTTATTGAAACATGGAATGCCTGCGGCCTTGACACAAAAAAAGTCGAATTTGTTTGGGCCTCAGACCTGGTAGCCGAGCCAGATTATTGGAAAAAAGTTATGGGGATTGCAGTCAACAGCACGGTTAAAAGAATCACGCGATGCTCGCAGATAATGGGCAGAAAGGAATCAGAAGCATTAAGCGCGTCACAGATCTTTTACCCCTGCATGCAGGCAGCAGACATATTCCATTTGGAGTGCGACATCACACAGCTTGGGATGGACCAAAGGAAAGTGAACATGCTTGCCCGCGAAGTAGGCCCAAAAGCAGGGTTCTGGAAGCCTGTTGTAGTAAGCCACCACATGATCATGGGACTGCAGATGCCAAAAAGCTCTGCACAGGGAAAGGAACGCGAAATCGAGCTCAAGATGAGCAAAAGCATTCCAGATTCCGCCATATTCATGACCGACTCAGAAAAAGAAATAAAGAGAAAGATTTCAAAGGCCTACTGCCCGGAAAAGCAGGTTGAAGAAAACCCTGTGCTGGAATACGCAAAATACATGGTTTTTGAAAGATTTGAAAAAATGAAGGTTGAAAGGCCGCAGAGGTTTGGCGGCAACGTGGAATACAATTCCTACGACGAACTGCAAAAAGCGTTTGCTTTAGGGGAACTGCATCCAGCAGACCTAAAAAACGCGACAGCCTCTTACATAAACGAATTGGTTGAACCGGTAAGAAAACACTTTTCAAAAGGAAAAGCCAAACAGCTTTTGGAACAGGTAAAAGGATTTGAAGTGACAAGGTAACCCAATATTACTTCTTTTGGTACTTGTCAAAGCTTCGCAAAGAAAAAATTCCAATATCCCAAGCGTCAAGGCCCTCGGCAAAATGGCCCAACTGCTTGGCCTGCTCCATAAGCCAGAGCCTGTGTTCCGGAACCTCTTCTACAGGACCAGGAATCTTGGACAAGTCAACATTGTTGCCCCTTCTTATATGAAGCTCTGCAGCATACCTTGTAAGGTAAACAGTCGGGTCTGCCTTATACCAGCGCCCGTTCAAAAAAAACAGTGTAGCTGAATGAAGGCTTTCCCTTGTAAACTTTGCAGGGATTCCCTTGGCTCGCAGCACAGCGCAAAGAACTACATTGTAGTCAATGCAGCCTGCGATAGCAGCGTACCGGCTTGGCTCAATCCGCTCTCCTTTTGGAAAAGCAATCCACCTGTCTCTCAGAATATCGTCAGCAGAACGCTTTGCGTAAACCTTTCTAAGCTCTTCCATCGGCAAATGCTTTCTTCGAAACCTTCCCAAATCCTCCAAAACATGCCGAACCATTTTCAAGCCCGAGCCATGAAACTGGCTTGCATAGCCCTTAACAGAAGGCGTAACCCTTGTCTGAAGCCCTTGGCGAAGATATCTTGCGGCCTCACGGGGCAAGGGCTTTTTTCTTTTTGGTGTTGGGCCCTTTAAAGGCTTTTTCCCGGAAGGCTTTTTTCTAGCCATTATAACATAAATTAGGTCAAGGGTTATCTTTAAATATTACGATTTCATATATATAGCAATCATGAACCTCAATTTGTTAAAGCCCAAGCAGGCAGTTGAAAGCGCTTTTCAAAAGCCAAACATTGCCATTGCCCTCGTTCTCGTGCTGCTCCCGGCACTTGGCTCAATTGCAGGAAAAATGGTTTTTGGGCTGCCGGCATTGAACAGCGCGGCCTATTTTATTGCAACAGGGTATGTGAGGTTTTTTGTGCTGGTCTTGGTTGCATTCGCATTAAGCCTAGTTTTGAATGCAAAGGCAGCAAAAGGAAAGCTCTTAGGGCTTTTCTCAGCCCTCTCTTTGACACAGGCAATAGCTCTAGCAATAATTATCCTTTCAGTTCTCAGCGCGCCAGCATACCTTTCCCCCGCAGCCATGAACGCGATAGCAAATGCAGCGCAAAGCCCTGACCCAAACGTGCAATACCAGCTGATTTCAGAGTTTGTTGAAGAAAACAGCAACGCAGTAAACATCCCGATTCTAAGCTTCTTTTTGCTTACAAGCCTAGGGCTTCTGATAGCAGCACTATACGTAACCTATCTCAGCATCAAAAAAACAGCGGAATGCAGGACACTTGCAGCAGCACTCCTCACAATAATTGCATTCACGATCATCGGCCTGCTGCCAATCTAATTAACCGCACCCAGTGCCAAAATTAAGCAAAACCAGGCCAAAAGGCAATCTTTAAAAGTTTTTAGGCTGAAAAAGAATTTTACCAAAAACAAAACCCAAAAGGTGCTAAAAGGTGAAAAAAGTAAGATGCCCTGACTGCGGCGAAAAATTCGAAATAGATTTGGAAGACTACGATGCAGGCGATTTGCTTAACTGCCCGGAATGCAACCTAGAACTGGTTGTGGAAGTAAAAGAAGGAAGAACCGCCCTAAGAATATCAAAAGAAAAAGCCTTAGAAGAAACAGACTTCGACGAATTCTACCAAGAATAAGCATTTCTGCCAAAAAAAAAGCAGTATTTTTTCAAAATTTTTGCAAAAAAAAAGAGCAAAAAAGTTTTTAAAATTTAAAAAAAAATAATTATTATCAAGGAGGTGTAAGAAAAATGGCAAACGAGCCAGATTTATGGAACCAGTTCAGGCCAATGAGAAGAATGAGAAGAATGAGAAGAATGTTCGAACTATTCCCCTGGGGCGAGGAAATGCCCCCAGTAAGGCAGCCCCTCGTTGACGTGGAAGACAAAGGAAAAACCCTCCAAGTGACAGCAGAGCTTCCAGGAATAGACAAAAAAGACATCGACATAAGCATTGACGAAGAAGGCATTGAACTAAAAGCAGAAACCAAATCAGAGCAAAAAGAAACAGAAAAAGAAGGCTACTACTACCATGAAAGAAGCTACCAAAGCTTTTTCAGACGCATACCGCTTCCAACAGAAGTGCTGCCGGAAAAAGCAAAAGCCTCATTCAACAACGGCGTGCTCTCAGTAGAAATACCAAAAAAGCACCCAGAAGAAAAACCCAAAGGCCACAAAGTAAACATAGAGTAAAGGCAACGCCCTTTACTCTCCCCTTTTTATTTCTTTCAAAAGCCCGGCCTCAGAAAGACCTGCCCTAGCACCCCGGCATTCAACAGCCAAACCAGCACAAGCATTTCCCAAAACAGCACATTCCCGCAAAGGCCTTTTCTTCAAAAAACCAAAAACAAAGCCAGCAGCAAAAGCATCGCCTGCACCAATTGAATCAACAACCTTTTTCTTCAAAGCCCTGACAAAAAAACCCTTTCCATCTGAATAAACAAAGCAGCCATCCTCTCCCAAAGTCACAACAACTGTTTTCACCAAACCAGCCAGCTTTTTGCAGCCCGCCTCCAAATCCCTTTCACCAGAAAGCTTCTCAAGCTCAGCCCTGTTTGGAAAAAACAAGTCAATTCCATCCAACAAAGGCCTCAACTTGGAAAGGCCCTTTTCTGCAAGAATGTGGCCAGGGTCAAGGCTAACCAAAACACCGTTCTTCAAAGCAAGCTCCTTTGCTTTCAGCAAGGCCCCAAAGCCATTCTGCGAAGAAAGGCTGGTCAAATGCACAAGCTTTGCCTTCTTTACCACACTCTCCTTAACCATTTTCTTAACCAAAAGGTTTCCAGCGCCAACAAAGGCAGCCATAAGCTTGTTGCCAGCTTCATCAACCAAGGTAACAAAACGGCCGGTTCTCTCATCAACTCTCTTTACATTGGAAACGTCAACACCAGCCTCTAGAAAAGCAGCCAACAAACCATTGCCCTCCTTATCCCGACCCAAACAACCAAAAAAGCCCGCTTTCAGGCCAAGCCTACAGCAATTCACGGCAAAGTTGGCTCCACTGCCGCCCAAAGCCCTATCAACAGCAAAAGCATCCACCTCCTCATCCACAAAAGGCAAACGCCTCACACAGAAAAAGAAATCAGTGTTTGCAGCGCCGATTGCAAGAATATCAAGCATTTCAACGCAACCTCGAAATCCTTTTTCCCCGAACCCTTGCTCTATACTTTGCAGACTTTTCAGCAGCCTTATGCTCTTTTACACCTGGCCTGAAAAGGAAAGGCCTTCCAATTAAACTCATTGGAACCCCCACCGCCTTTCGCATCCTTATGTTGCGATCAACTATTTTTTTCACACCTGCATGCCCGCGGGCAGCAAAGGCTTTCACTATTCCAAAAGCAGGACCAATGCTTCTTCCGGCATAAATCACGTTAGGTCTTCTTTTCAGCAAATCGTTGTTTGCATTGAATGCTATTCCGAGGCCGCCGCCTTTTGTTACGCGTTCCATCATTCCAATGTCTGTAAGGCTGTCACCAACGGCAACCATTCTTGAAACCGGCGTGCTTGTTTTCCAGGAAACCTTGTCAACTGCAGCAGCCTTATGCACGCCACCGCAGCCGGGGCCCTTTGTTCCAACAACCCTGCCTTTTTCA
>CAZMUN010000015.1:0-27455 GCA_964569815.1 uncultured archaeon | reverse complement strand
TCTTCCGTTGGACTTGAAACAACGAAAATCAAGACACCGATAACAGTTGCAATCAGAATAAGAGCCCAGCCGTATGTCATCAAGTACTCCAAGCCAGCCTGCGCCCTTGAATTCATGAAAGAAAACCAGAATTATTTAGGTCTTACCCCTATTTAAGGCTTTTTTTTAGGAACGAATTATTTTTAGAAGCTCTGCTGTTTTTTCTTGCATTAGCTCTTTGTTATTGGCTTCAAGGTTTAAGCGGAGCTTGTTTTCTGTTCCAGAGGGCCTTACATTAAACCACCATTTTTCAAAGCAGGCTGTAAAGCCGTCAAACCTGCTTGTTTCCTTGGCTTTCGAGCCATAAATTTTTTCTATTTCGCTTATTTTGGCTTCCTTGTCTTCAACCAATGAATTGGTTTCAGGAATCATGGAATAGCGCCTGTATGGAGCCACTGTTTGGCTTAAGGGCTTGTTTTTTTCCGAGATTACTTCAAGGGCAATAAGCAGGGCCACAAGGCCTGAATCTGCAAAGAAATTGTCGCGAAAGTAAAAGTGGCCAGAGCTTTCCCCGCCGAAGAGAATGTTTTCTTTTCTCATGCGAACCTTGATGAAGGTGTGGCCAACCCTTTCCAAAACAGGTTTCCCGGAGTTTTCTTCAATTACTTCTTTTACTGCTTTGGACATAACAGGGGTGTAAAGAATTTTTTCTCCAGGGCTTTTTTTCAAAAAATTTTCGGCAATAAGGCAGGTTAGCTCCGAACCATTGACTGTTTGGCCTTTTTCGTCAACCATGAACATGCGGTCGCCGTCGCCGTCAAAGATTGCGCCCAAGTCGGCTTTTTCTTCCAAAACAAGGCTTTGAAGCTTTGCAAAGGCTTTTGGGTCCAAGGGATTGGGCTCGTGGTTTGGAAATTTCCCGTCTAGGTCAAAGAAGAGTTTGGTCATTTTTAGCGGAAGCCTTTTCTCCAATTCTTTTAGGGGCTTGGATGCAATGCCGTTGCTTGCATCAACGACAATTTTCAGGGGCCTTATTTTTTTTAGGTTAACAAAAGAGAGAAGTTTTTCAAGGTATTCCGGCATGATGTTTTTTTCAACTATCTTGCCTTCTTTTTTTGGCATAGAAAAGTTTTGTGATTCTGCAAGGGCCTTTATTCCAAGGAGGCCTGTTTCTTTGCTTATTCCTGTGGGCCCTTTTCCAACCAGCTTGAAGCCGTTCCATTCCCAGGGGTTATGTGAGGCGGTAATCATGCATCCTGCGTCCAGTGAAAGGCTTCCCACTGCAAAGTAAATCATGTCGGTTGTTATTTGGCCCAGGTCAAAGACCGTGCAGCCTTGCTCTATAAGGCCCTTTGAAAAGCCTTTAAAGAGCTCTTGGCTGCCAAGACGGCCGTCCCGGCCAAGTGCAACTGTTTTGCATTTCAAATGCGAAGCAAAGGCTCTTGCAATCAGGTAAGCAGTGTCTTCATTGAGCTGTTTTGGGTATAGGCCCCGAATGTCATAGCTTTTGAATGTTTCGTCAAAAACCGAACCCAAAAAAATCACTCCTTTTCCTCTTCGCGGAAGAATTCTGCTGCTTGTTCTGGTGAAACGGTGTTTATTATGCAGCCGGTGCAGTGCTCGAAGCCGCCCCAGGTTATGAAGCGGGGAACTATTTTGAGGTGGGCGTGGTGCTTTGTTTTGCGCTTTGTTTCCGGCGCTTCGTGAAAGTAAAAGTTGTAGGGCGCGTTTAGCTCTGAAAGCTTTGCAAGGATTTTTTTCAAAATGCTTGCCAAATCCAAAAGCTCTGCTTCAGAAAGCTTGGAAAATGTTTCAACATGCCTTTTTGGGAAGATGCCTGCCTCGAATTCAAAGATTGAGGCATAGGGCGTGAAGGCAAGGAAGGAATCGTTTTCAGCAATTCGGCGGGGGCCTTTTCTTTCAAGCTCTACAACCTTGCAGTAAGGGCAGGACCTGTGCTTTCGGTAGTACTTGGTTATGGCTTTTATTTCCCGGCCCACGTTTTTTGGAAGCCTGTTGTAGGCGATTATTTGGGAATGCTCGTGCAGTAGGGATGTGCCGGCTTCTGCGCCGTGGTTTTTGAACATTGAAACATATTTTATGCCAAGCGACTTGTATAGTGAAGCGCGCCTTTTGATAAGAAGCTGGAAGTATTTTACAATTCTTTCAGGGCTAAGTTCGTGGAATTGCTGCTTGTGTGAGGGTGTTTCCACTATTACTTCGTGCTTGCCAAAAGCGTTTCCCTTTGTGAAAAATTCGCCCTCGGGCTTGAGTTCAGGGCTTCCCTCTGTCGTAACTGCCGGAAACTTGTTTTCAAAGGCCCTTAAAACCCATCGCCCTTTTTCTTCAACACGGGCTATTTCAGGCGGAGTCATTTTTTCGTTTCCCGGGCAAAAGGGGCAGGACCCTTCCTCTTTTATCTTGGCTCGCTCTTTAACAAAGTCGCGCGGCCTTTTGGCTCGCTCGGTGTTGACAATCACCCATCTGTCAAAGATGTAGTCTTTTCTAAGCTCGTGCATTGGCCCTCACGAGATTATAATGCGAAAAGGGAATTTAAAGCTTCCTTAAAAGGAAAAGGAATAAAAACATTCAGCCAAGGCAGGCTCTGAGAAAAGGGGCCTGTTTAGCAGGGCCTCCTGGCTTAAAACAAAGGAATAAAAAGAGGGAGACAGTTATTGTCTTGGGTTAAATGTTTGATATAGTCTGCGTTGGGAATGCTACTATTGATGTGTTCATTTCTTTGAAGGGCACTGTGAAAAAGGGGAGCCTTCTTTTGGAGGCAGGTACAAAAAAGGAGGTTGACAGCATTTTTTATTCAACCGGCGGCGGGGCAACAAACACGGCAGTGGGCTTTAAGAGGCTTGGCCTCAAAGTAGGGGTTTTGGCTGCTGTGGGAAACGACCCGGGCGGAAAAATCGTTTTAAGGGAGCTTAGGAAAGGCGGAATTAGCACAAGGCTTGTTACAAGGCTTTCTGATTTTGATACGGCTTACAGCGCTATTTTGACTGGCTTTGGGGCTGACAGGATAATACTTGTTTACGGCGGGGCAACGCAGCATTTGGGCCGGGAGCGAAGAATTCATTGGGACTGGCTTAGGGACACAAAATGGCTTCATGTAAGCAGTTTTCATTCAAAGCAGGGCGTGCTTGAAAGCATTCTTGATTTTTCCGAAAAAAAGGGCATCAGTGTTTCATTCAATCCAGGAATGTCTGAAATAAGGCTTGGCTTGAAAAAGCTTTCAAAGCTTTTGAAAAAAGTGGACATCCTTTTGCTTAACAGGAATGAAGCCAGGCTTTTGACCAAGGAAAAGTCTGCCAAGAGACAGCTGAAAAAACTGCAAAAGTTTGTGCCCTTGGTCGTTGTAACCGAGGACAAGAAAGGAGCTCACGCTTTTGACGGCTCTTATTACTACAAAAAGCCTGCCTACAGGGCAAAGGTTTTTGACACAACAGGCGCAGGAGACGCTTTTCATTCAGGATTTGTGGGTGCGATAGCAAAAGGATATTCAGTTGAAAAGGCCATGGATTTTGGCACGGCAAATGCGCAAAGTGTTATAATGTACCTTGGCGCCAAAAACAGGCTTCTTACTATGCCAAAGCTTAACCAGTTCATAGAAGAGCACGAAACACAAGCCACTGCAGTAAAAAAGGAAAAAATACAGTAGGCTTATACATAATTTATTGCTTTTCTTAAAACATTCTTCGTGTTTTTGAAAGAAAGGCGTTCAAGCGCTTTTTGGAACGGAAGCCATTCAAATCCCTGGTGTTCAAATGAAATTTTTACTTGGCCTTTTTTTGCCTCAACCAAATAGAACACCACTTCTTTTTGGACGGTTTCCTGGCCTCGCCTGAAAAAGTATTTTGTGGGCTGTTGGAAGCCTGGTTTTACGATTAATGCTGTTAGAGCGGTTTCTTCCCGGAGCTCTCGCCTTAGCGTCTGTTCGTCGGTTTCGTTGCCTTCAACATGGCCTTTTGGAAAGCCCCAGTGCCCTGCATTGTAGTGCAGCAAAAGGAATTCCGGCTTTTCGTTTTTTCGGAACAGCACTGCTCCCACTGACTTTTCTTTCACCATTTAGCAAAATGAGGCTGAAATTGTTTATAACCTGATTGCCGGCCCGCGCCAGCCTTCTGCACCTGCAGCGCAACGGCAGTTGCCTGAAAGGCAACAACGCGTGACGGCTTACATGAACTGCTCGTATGTTGTGTGGTTGAATTTGTAGAGGAAACGTTTTATTTTCGCATTTTTGAAGCTGTATTTTTGCAGGGCTTCCTCTTTTTTTCCCGAAAACTGGTTAATTGCATGCCTTTGGCTTGGGTCCAAAATGTAGAACATGTTTTTGTAGTTGGTAGCTACAAAGGCGTGTGTTTTTAGGTTGTCTAATTCTGCTATTATGACGGCTGCTTTTTCGTCACCCAAAGCGAGAAGCAGGGAACACAAAAAAACGGAAAGGTCTTCGTCGTCGCCTACTTTTGTTGAGAAGATTTCTTTGGCTGAAAGCCAGTAGTTTAGGTTTAGTTCTGGTTCCACGTAGTTTATTTCCCTGTGAACAAATTCCAAGGCCTTTGAAGCGGCTTCAAGGTAGTTTTCTTGAAAGGAATAGCCTTGTCTTTTGAAGTCCCCTACAATGGATTGCACGGTAAGGTCTTCGGCGTTTACCAAAGACTTTATTTCTCCGATTGTTCTTCGTTCTTTTTCGTTTACCAAGTCAGCGTATTTTTCGAGCAGGATTTTGTATAGTTTGCACTGGAGCAGTTTGTCTTTGTGCCCTGCGTCCGCTGCCTTTGCAGGGTCTTCTTCTTCCATAAAGGGTTCTTCGGCTGGAGAAGACATGTTATACACCATTTTTGGCTGAAACTGCTTTAAAAACAATGCTTGGCCTCAAAAAGGCGTGTTTAGGGCAAAGGAAAAGTTTTATTTAAGAAAACAGTATATATAGCACCATGGTTGGAAAAAAAGGGCAGGTTGCAACAGAATACCTTATAATAACGGGTTTTATTCTGGTTATTGTTACAGTAGTGTTTGTATACAGCTTTGTTTCAAACAACCAGAACATTAAAACAAGCCAGGCAAACAACTCTTTGGACAAGCTTGTTAACAAGGCTGACTTGGTTTACGCTTTGGGGCCTGACAACAACCAGTTTGTTGACATAACGTTGCCTTGGGACATTCAAAGCCTGCGTGATGTAACGATTTGCAACAATCTTGAACAAGGCCATAACATTGATTGCTCTGCAAGAGGCGGCGTTAAAAGAGGCGCCATTGAAATGCAGGTTAGCCTGATAGGCGGAATTTCAACCATTGGGAGAACGGCAAAGGCGGAAATTGAATTTGACATAGCTTACGATGGCAGGTCTCCCGAAGGGTGCGGCGAAGGAGGGCCTGCCTGCGATAACCCTGCCGGCACGCACCCAAAGCTTCTTTTCACTTCAGAAGGAAAACAGATTGTAAAAGTTTACTGGTGCGGTGAAAAAATCTGCCTGCAGAGGGCTTGACATGCAGGGCAATAAAAAAAAAGGAGGCCAGGCCCCGATTGAAGTAGTAGGCGTTTCAGTGATCCTGGTAGGGCTTCTTTTGGTTGTAATGGTTGCAACATATGTAAGAAACGAGGAGACTCAAAGGCTTTTGGAAACAAGCGAAAACAGCATTCAGTGCAACCAAATTGCTTCCGCGATTGCAAGGGTTTACAGCAACCGCGGCGTTGTAAAGGAAAGCGTGCACTTTTTTTCCGAAGCCACTATTGAAAGGGTTTCAGGAAAGCCGGGAACAATTAGGGTTGAAAACGTAAGCTGTGAATACCTGGGAAGCATAAAAAAGCCTGGTTCGCCAGACGAAGTTGACACAGGCCCAGGAGGAATTGTTTTGGAGAAAGGAAACTGGTGTTTTTGGAAACAAGAGCTTGAGATTACGGTGGTGGCAGGCGATTGCTCATGAAAAGCAAAGGCCAGGGAATCGCCCTGGATTTTCTTTTTGCAGTGCTTGTTTTCCTGCTGGTTTTGAATGCTTCAATGACCATTATTGATTCCGGAACAAAAAGCGTTTCAGAAAAAAACGTGTTGAACAACCTTAACGCCAAAGCAGGCCAGACAATAGACTTGCTTGTAAGAACAGACGGAAAGCCAAACAACTGGGAAACCCTTGGCCTTGAAAATGTTGTGGCAATCGGCCTTGCAAAAAGGGACCGCGCTTTGGATGAAGACAAGGTTGAAAGGTTTTTTGAGCTGACAGGCGAAGCCAGCGATTACAGCAGTGCCGACTACAATGCCGTTAAATCACTTTTATTAATAGGCTATGACTATTATTTTGAGCTGGAGGATAGCGAAGGCAACACTCTTGAAAAAACAGACGAGCCTTTAGACGACCGGTGGCAAAACATGCTTCAGGTCACCGTTAAAAGAATCGTTAACTACAATGGAGAGGAAGTAATTGCAAAGTTTTCAGTTTACTACCCAAGATAAAAAAGGGATGGCGATATCCATAGACGCCTTGCTTGCAATAATTGTATTTATAGCAATGATAGTGTTTATCTCAATAGAGCCAGTTAGCCAAAGCCCTGTAACCCAACAGAAAACAACCATAAACCAGCTTGTAGACGACGCAGTGGCAGCCATGGACAACACCGGCTTTTTGATGAAAAAAATTTACAGCAGCCAGCCAGAAGACATTGGAACAAGGCTTGATGCACTGCTGCCAGAAACGGTCGGATACATGCTGGAATTGAAGAGGTATGCTTCAGACCTAGACGACCCCTTAAGCACCTGCAGAGTCGACCAAGATTTTTCAAGCTGCTTTCCTTCAACATATGAAGGCGAGCCAAACCCAAAAACAATTTACACAGGCGGCGAAAGTGTTCCCGAAGAAAAAGAGATTTTCCACAGCAGAAAAATTTTGATAAAAAAAGAGCCAGGGGACTGCGAGCTTTTTTCGCTTGCAGGAAAAAGAAAGCTTCCGGTTGCACGGCTGCAAGCAAATGGAATTCCTGAAGCAAGGGATGTGAACATTTCAACAGCCGCTTCATGCCCTGGAGAAAGAAGCCCCTGCCCAGCGGCAGGCGAAACAATGCGATGCTGTTATGAATACTACGACCCTGATTCTGACCCCGAAACAAACCAGGAATACCGTTGGTGGAAATACGATTTTGGCGAAGGAAACTGGCTTTTGGCAGGCGAAACAGGCCAAACCGTACAGCTTTCCGATACAGATGACGGAAACCGGTGGAAATGCAATGTCCGCGTTTTTGACGGCCAAGACTGGAGCCCTGACGCAAACAGCCCTTTTGCAATAGTGGGCGGGCCCTGCTTCCAGTTTGAATCAAGCATAAGCAGTGAACCCCTGGAATGCGGTGTTACAACATCAGTCGACTTTTCAATAACCGCTGAGGCAGGCGGAAGAAGAACCCCTGTTGATATAGTGCTTTCCCTTGACAGGAGTGGAAGCATGGCCTGGCTTGATGAAGCAAACCCAAGCGGCACAGAAAGAAGCATTTTTCCATACAGCGACGGCAACACGGTTTTTGTCGGAACAGACAGCCATGTCTACAAGTATGACACAAACACACTTAACGGGGATTTGGCCGTAAACGATTACCAGAGCATTGACGACGCCTATGGCTTATATGCGGACGGAAACCACGTGCTTGTGGCAGACGATGACACAGGGCTCACGGTTTTGGATCAGGCGACAATGAATTCGCTCGGCGGCATCACAGACATGACAAACGCGCGAGCTGTAACAGGGCAAGGAAATTATGCGTTTGTTGCAGCACAGGGAACGCCGGAATCAATAAGCCTTGTGGACGAAACTGCAAAAGTTATCGGCTCGCAGCAGCAGTTTAGTGAAGACTACAATGCGCTTGATTTTGTAAACGGGTACATGTCTATGGGAAACGAGGACTGGGGATCGCAAACAGGCACAATATCATTCTGGGTGAAACGAGATGACACAAGCAACAACGACAGGTTTTGGGGCCAGCACAACGACATGGAAATCCGCTATTACTATGGGGACCTGATGCTTGACTGGGGCACTTCGTCAGGGACATCGGGCTGCGTAAGGATTGACGACCCGGTTCCAGATACAGGGAAATGGTACTTTATGGCAGTAACCTGGGACGAGATAGACAACGACCTCTTTGTTTACGTAGGAGACGAAGATAACGCCCCGCAGCTTGTTGGCTCAAACTACAACTGGACATATTCTGTTTCAGATGAAGGCATCGACTATGGAAACTTGTTTATGAGGTCTGGTTCAGGCTATGGCTCAGAAGTAGATGGGCAAGCCGATGAACTGCGCTACTATGACACAGCCCGAAGCCTGGCAGAAATACAAAGCGACTACAAGCAGGCCTTGTCAGGAACAGAAGCAAACCTTGTCTCATATTACATGCTTGACGGAACAACAGAAGACTCAGGGCCTGCTTCGAAAGACGCTTCAAGGCAAGGCTTAACAGAGTGGATTACAGATACGCCGCTTGCACCGCCTCCAATTGAAGAGAATTCGTTTGAAACAAGCAGCGGCTACATGGTTGTAGGTAATGGAAACGAGGACTGGGGATCGCAAACAGGCACAATATCCTTCTGGGTGAAGATGTTCAGCAAATCAGGAAATGAAAGGTTTTGGGGGCAGGACGACAGAATGGAAATGAGGTTCAGTTACGGCAACTTCGTGCTGGACTGGGGCACAAACGGCGCACTATATGTTTCCGACCCTTTTACTGAAACAAACAAGTGGTACTTTGTTGCAATAGCCTGGGACGAAATATCAAACGACTTGTACCTTTATGTGGGCGATGAGGATACAGCGCCAGTGGAAATTGGAAGGGAAAGCAACTGGAATTACACGGTTTCAGACGAAGGCATACGCTACGGAAACTGGTTTACGCGGTCTGGCTCAGGCTACGGCTCGGCTATGAATGGCCGAGGGGACGACCTAAGGTACTACGATAACGGCAGAAGCCTTTCAGAAATACAGGGAGACTATTTGATCGAATTAGGCGGCTCAGAAACAGGCCTTGTTTCATACTTTAAGCTAAATGGAGACTTCCTTGATTCAGGGCCTGCAGGAGATGACGGCTCGAGCTCTGGAACCACAAGCTGGTCAGATGACACGCCAATGGCCTCCCTGGAAGGGGAAGCAAAAATAGGCTATGACAGCATTGAAAGCTGGGCAGCCCAGTCCTTCAAGCCAAGCATTGCAGGCATAACAAAAATAAAAATACCTGCTATGAAAACCGGAAGCCCGGGCGATTTAACGCTTCATGTAAGGGAAAGCATAAACGGAGCAGACAAAAGCAATGGAACTGCCGTGGTTTCAGCAGCAAGTGTTTTGAATTCAATGGGCTGGATAGATTTTCAGTTGCCTGGAAACGGCATTGGTGTGACGCCTGGCAACACATACTACCTTGCACTTACTGCAGCAGGGGATTCCTCAAACTATTACACATGGGGCGCTGCAAAAAACGAAGAAGACCAGTATTCAGACGGAACGCTCTGGGAATGCAATTCAAGCAATGCATGCACTGAAAGGCAGCCTCCAAACCAAGCGGATTACGAGGACGCAGGATTCCAGCTTTCCTTTGAGGGAACAGGACCAGGCGGTTTAATAATAGTAGACAAAAGCAGCCCAAATCCAGCGAACTGGTTCGTGGAATCAAGCCTTTATGATACAGGCTCTGGAACAATTCAAGGAAACGATATCGCAGTTTCGGGAAACTATGCCCTTATAACAGACGACAGCGACGACGGAGCAGACGGACTATGGATTGTGGATATTTCAAACCCGAGCAGCCCAGCCTTTGACACGCTGGTAAGCATAAGTGACGCTGTTGACGTTGCAGCTGGAAACAACTACGCTTACGTTGTGGAGCAAAACAATGCAGTCCATGTAGTTGACTTGGCAGCAAAAGCAGTTGTGAACACGCTTAACAGCCTTGGCGAAGTGGAAGGCGTTGACACAGACGGAAGCAAGCTTTACGTTGCTTCAAACGACACCGGTTCAGGAGCAACAGAAAACGCAGAGCTTGTTCTAGACTTGAACATCGCTTCAAGCCCCTCTCTTGAAAAAACATTCTACTTCCCCTATGGGGCGCATTCAAAGATTGCGGTTGGGTCAAGCCTGGCTTATGTTTTTAACTCAAGCTACCGGCTTTTCACCATAAACAAGTTGCTTGGCCCAAAAATGGATATAGCAAAGGGTTCAGCACAGCAGTTTGTCTTATTCGAAGACTGGAACGCGCCAGACGACAAGATAGGGGTAACGAGCTACGGCAACGACGACTCAGACCTTGACCAGCCATTGCTTGGGGCAACAGGCCCAAACAAGGAAACTATAAACAACTCCATTGAAGGGATAATGGCCTATGGCAGCACGCCAATGGCATACGGCCTTGAAGAATCCCTTGACGAGCTGCTATCAAGTTCAAGGCAGCGAGATGATGCAGTCAAGTTTGTTATCCTGCTTGCAGACGGCCAGTGCAACAGCCCATATAACTGTGACTCGCTTTTGGACACGCAGGTGGAGATAGCAAAAGCCAACAGAGTCTACATTTTTACAATAGGCTTTGGCGGAGACGTGGACGAGCAGCAGCTTATAGACATGGCCGAATACTGTGAGGACGGAAACACTGAATGCGAAGAAGGCAAGTACTACCAAGCAAGCGACCCGAATGCATTGAACGCGGTTTATGAAATAATCTCCAAAGACATTGCCGCACTGGCAGGCCTGGTTCCCGACGGCCAGTCCACAAACCTTACAATGCCCTTTGGAGATTTCAATGGAATGGTTTTAAGCAACATTGAGCCAAGCGAAAGCGCAAACTGGGACCCTGATGACCAGGTTTTGGAATTCACTCATATAAACATAAGGCAGGAATGGGCAGGAAGCTTTGACGTCTACATTCCATGCGATTACGTGGACTGTGCAATAGAGTTCACTCCAAACGCAGAAACCGAGTTCCCTCCAAGCGACACCGTTATAGAGTTCGCAATAGAGGAAGAAGTTCTGGACCCAGTGAACTGGCCTGAAAAGTTCACAGCAGGAGGCCTACTGTATTACAACGATTTAACAATCGACTTTATTGAAGGACAGTTTCGCGGAGTAAACGACACAACCCTCACATACGATGTAAGAAACAGCGGATACATCAATGGAATCGACCTTTCAGCAATGGACCCAGGGGTTGCTTTTTACGTTGATGCAGACGACCCCCTGGAAGCGTGCGACGAAAGGTACAACCAGTTTGTTTCAGGCGATAACTTCGACGACCCGGCCGTGGTTTTGGACGCGGAAAACAATCCGGAAGCAAGCCTTCCAATAGCGGAACGAACAACAACAAGGCTTCCTGAAAGCGGATGGCTTTGCATGTGGGTCAACAAAAACAAGGAAATAGACGAATGCAGTGAAAACAACACCGCAGTAGTCCATTGTGCAATTCCCGAAACGTTTGTATACACTTTAGATTACTGGGCGTGGGACAAATGAATAAAAGAGGCGCATTTATAACTTTCATGGTTTTTTTGCTGGTTGCAAGCGTTCTTGCACTGCATGAGGCAACAAAGAGAACAGACTTCAGGCAGGAAGAGGCCCACATAGACGAAGCAGCATTCAACGTGGTAAACAACGCATTCAACAACATGTACGAAGAAGTCGTTTCACTGAACAAAGAAGGATGGGCCCGGGAAATACAGCAAAGGTCCATGCCCTTTGATTACGATTTTAACAGGAATTCCATTTTTTTGAGCCAGCGGCTGCCTTTAAGGGAATCAGCACTGGAAGCATACTTTGATACTTTAAACATATACAGCCTTTTCATAAACCAAATGGCGCCAACTGACTTAAACATTCAGACAGAAACATTTCAGAATGCCGAATGGCAGGGAAACCTAGCCGAATACCCTGACCTGAACTACGCCATTCTGCCCCAGTGCCTTTTGTATGACGTGAACTCCGGCGGCCTTGACGTAAACTGGCTGATTCTGCACGAGCTTGAAGACGGGGAAAAGGGGTGCTCAGGAGGCTTTGATTATGGAAGCCTTGAATGGGTTGATATAAACATTTCAATCGACAGCAGAACCTGTGATGAAACATCCGAAATTTCAGGAAACCTTGCAGGAAAAAACCAGGAATTCAACCCCCTAAGCAACGAGCCATACCTTACAATAAATATTGAAGAAAAAAGATTTGTTTGCCCAGGCACAGAAGAAAACAATGACTGCTTTGTTACAGGCAGCCCTGACGGAAAATACCTTGTAAGGACACACTTTGACCCTGAATCCTTTTCACCGGAGTCCCTTATAGATTCACTGCTCTTGAGCTGTTCAGGGCAAGACTGGACAAGAGTAAAAGCAGGAAAGGAAACCGCTGAAGACAAGTTTCCAGTAGTGGTCTACAACTGGCTTAAAGAAAAGCCGGTAAACGTTGACCTGAACATAACGTTTGACAGCAAGGTAGAACTGTTTTATTTCACAGGTTTCTCAATAAAAGTAGAAAAAAAGAATTTTCCAACCAAAAGAAGCACTGAAGGAGGTTAAATCATGCTAGAAGCAAAGAAAGGCCAGATTGCAGTCGAATACCTTATACTTACGGCGTTTATCCTTACAGCCGTGGCAATACTTTTCGCTTTCTCGTTCCTGAACTATTCCCAAAACATAAGGATTGCTCAGGCAAACGAAGCACTTTCAAAGCTGGCAAACGCTGTAGACGACGTGTACCTGCGTGGCGAAGGAAACAACCGTTTTGTGAACGTTTACTTTCCAGACGGAATGAGCAAGCTGGAAATAGTGCACAAGTGCACTGAAGCAGGAGCAATAAACCAGGGAACTGTTTCAGCCTGCAGCGGAGGCCCAGAAGACTACGACTTCGTTGAATTCAGCGTAATCAGAATGAAAGTCAAGCTGCTTGCAGGTGAAAGCATTCTTGCAAGGGAAACAAAGGCAACCATTTTTGAAAACATTGGGGAAATGTCAGCCCAAAACCCAAACAACCCAAACATAAACAAGTATTCTGGAAGCGGGTACACCGTAAAAGTGAGCTGGAATGACGCAGGGCAAATAAAAATGCAGAAGGTGTAAAACAATTGACTGAAAAGGGCCAGACGGCAATAGAAGTGATTGCAATAGCAACCGTTTTGCTAGGCTTGCTTCTTGCATCAACACTGATAATTTTTCAAATGAACTCCGATACAGTTAAGATAGCCTCAACACAGGACGACACACTGAGATGTGAAGCTATTGCAAACACCATCACAAACTTCAATTCCAACAAAGGCTACAGCCAGGCAAAACTGGAAAGCTTGGACAAAGAGGCCAGCATAAAAAACGGCGGCATTTTGGTTGGAAGCATTGGATGCAGGTACAGTGGCAACGCCTTTCTACAGCTCGACGCTGTCCCGGCATATACAGATGATTCAACAGGGTTCGCTCTAGAAAAAGGAAAAGCTTACAAAATAAAAAAAATTGAAGCAGGAACGGTGTTTTGCGATGTTCAAGAAGCCTGGTGCTAAAGGGCAAAGCATTATCGTAGACCTCTTTGCAGCCGTGCTTTTGTTTATCCTAATAACCGGAACCATAAGCCTTGCATGGTCCAGCAAGTCAGTGGAAGCAGAAAACAGGCTGATCGGCAACGAGGCCACAAAAATGGGTGAAAAAGCCCTCGAAATCCTTTTGACTGGTTCAGGAAAGCCTGAGAATTGGGAAAGGAGCGTTGAAACACCGGAAACGATTGGCTTGGCAAAAAGAGCCCTGGTTCTAGATTCAAGAAAAGTAAACCAGTTCGTTTGGCGCTCCGGCCTTTTGGACCGAGGCCTTGTAAGCGTCTGGCACTTTAACGGAAACGCTGATGACGCATTTGAAAACAACGACGGGGAATTCAAAAGCAATTCGGGAATTTTGCCAACGGCAACAGCAGAAGGGCTTTGGAACGGAACAGCTCTAGGGCTAGAGGCAGCAAACCAGCAGTACGTGCTTGTGCAAAACAGGCCCAAAGTCGACATTTCGGGAGAAGAGATCACAATCTCTGCTTGGATAAAGGCAGCATCCTTTTCATCAGGTTGGCAAGGAATTCTGTTGAAGAAAACCCAGGGGTCTTACGAGCTATGGGTTTATGGAAACAAGCCAAGGTGCGGCCTGAGAATAGATGGGGCCCTTCACAGGGAAACCGCAGACTACGAGCTGCAGCCAGGAACATGGCATCATTTGGCATGCGGTTTTGACGGCCAAAACATGAAAATATATGTAGACGGGGAAGAAAAAGCCGCTTTTGAACACGAGGGAAGCATAACCGCAGACGGCCGCGACCTTTACATTGGATATTCAGGGTACTCAAGCGAGTACTTTGACGGCACCATAGAGGAGGCAAGGATTTACAGCAGGACTTTGGATAAACACGAAATACGGGCCCTGCAGGAGTGGACAGAAAGCTTTGTAAAGCAAAGGCTTTTGTCAGGAAGCAACAACTATTATTTCAGATTGCATGCTTTTGAAACAGAGGACACTTTAAAAAACTCGTACGGGGACGCCATGGAATCAGGTTTTGCGCCAGAAAACGAAGAGAAAGCATTAACAGTAAGAAAGCCCGTAACATTTGAAGGAGGTGTCGCAATTGCAGAACTCGTGCTGCACAGAGCCAGAGCCGGCGGGCCAAAAAACTAAGGGCTTTGCCATATCAATAGATGCGTTGCTTGCAACAGTAATTACGCTTGGGTTGCTTGCATTTGTAGGCCTAGGCATTGAAACCCAAGACATGACACTGATGCCAATTGAGCCAAGCCTAAAGAACATTGTGGACGATACATTCAACGCACTTGACAACTCGGGCTTTTTGGCAGAAAAGCTTGCAAACGCTGAATTGAGAGACGAGCTAGTTGACGACTTGTACGAAAAAGCAACAGACGGCCTGCCAAACAACGTGGAACTAAAAATCGAATTGCGTGAATTCAGGCCAAAAGACCCATTGGACGACTGCAAAAACGCATACAACGATTATTTTAACGGCGGCCTGACAACAATAGAAGAAGTTTTCACAGACTGCTTTTTGCAGCTCAGGGAAGAGACCCCCTTTATCCGAGGCCCGGAACCGGAAGAAGAACAAAACGAAGTTTTTCACGGAAGAAAGCTGGCAGTTATGAGGCAGCCTGTAAGCGAAAAAACCGATTTAAGGCAATGCATTCTTGGAGATGAAGAAGCATGGCTCAAAGAAAAAGAAGCAAGAAAAACCAGGGAAATGGTTTTGCAAGGCAGCCTAGAAGCCGACGTTGAAACCTATGTCAACATGCAGGACCTTGAGCCAAACGGAAGCCTTCTGTGCGATGAAACAGCCAACCTTATTCTAAGGGCAAGAAACAGAAGCCGCGACCCGCTTGCAATAATGCTTGCAATAGACAAAAGCGGCAGCATGGAAGAATACGACATGCTTGTACAAGAAAAAACAGGAAGCTTCAACGAAGGGGAATGCGAAAACGAGCCAATGTGGGTTCCAGGATACGAGGGAAGCGCGCTCCAGTTCAATTCAGTTAGCAGTTATGCAAACTGCGGAAACCACGATAGCCTGCAAATAACAGGCGACATGACGATAACATTCTGGGCAAAGCCACTCGACGTGGACAACCCAAGCAGACAAAACCCGTTATGCAAGGCATACGGAGCAGAATTCTGCTTCACAATGGAGCCAAGCGGTTCACTAAGCTATTACCATGGAAGCAGTGGAGGAAACGGACCGCCCTATATTGGAAGGAGTGCAAGCAACATGTTTGCAGACAACACATGGGTTCATGTGGCACTAACCCGCGACCTCTCAACCAGAACACTGCAGTTCTACAAAAACGGTTCCACTACAGGAAGCCAACAAAGCTGGACCTCTGGCTATGACCCTGTTCCAAGCCCAAACTATGACGTGAAAATAGGCGACGGCTACTTGTCAGGAGCCTTCAACGGCATAGTGGACGAAATAAGAATATACGACCGGAAGCTGGATGCAGGAGAAATAAGCACAATACACGCAGGAGGCAATGCTGCAAACGGCCTGGTTGCACACTGGAAGCTTAACGAAAACGAGGGCAGAATTGCAAGCGATTCCTCAGGAAACGGTTATGCCTGCGGCCTCTGGAACTGGGCAAACGCAAGCGGCGAGCCCAAATGGGTTTCAGGAAAATACGGGAATGCATTAAGCTTTGACGGAATAAACGACTACATTGAAATGCCGCACAGCACAAGCCTTGGCATCACAGGGCCAATTACAATCTCAGCCTGGATAAAGGCCCGGGACCCAAACCTGGATGATTACATGAGAATTGCCTCAAAAGGAGGCTACAATGCAGGCTATGAACTGGAATACAGCCCCTACTACAACCGGATTGCAGTGAACGGCAACGGCCAAGCAGATTCAACACACACAGCCGATTTTGATGCAAGCTGGCACCATATAGCGGGAGTGATATACGGGGACGGCACAGGAAAGGTTTTTGCAGACAACGCCGATGTAACAGACGATGCAACAGTAAACAGCCCGCCTTCAAATTCAGATCCCCTGAACATTGGAAGACAAGACAATGGGAAGGACCACTTCCGTGGCGAAATAGACGATTTGAGGATATACGGGCGGGCTTTGACCGACCCAGAAATAGAGGACCTTTTCAACGGAGTTGACGTTGCAGCCGGGCTTGTTGGACACTGGAAATTTGACGAGGCAAGCGGAAACACAGCCTCTGACTCATCAGGAAACGGGAACAACGGCACTTTGATGAACTGGATAGAGGAAGGGTATGAAGGCTGCCAGCAAACCGAAGGCGGAAGCTCGATGCTTGTATCAAACTGCCCGACAAAAAAAAGCAATTACTCCGACTACACAAACAAGCAGACTGTTTTAAACTACGATTTTACTCCAATACAGGACAAGATTGGAGCCAACGACTGGTTTGACTTCATTTCAAGTAGCACAGGCTATGACGGGGTATGCATTGACAGCCCGAACAACAACATGGGGCTTTGGATTGAAAGACCGGATGAAGTAGTGGAAGGCGACAACTCGCTTTACTGGGAAAGGATATTTGCTTCTGCCATAGACCCTGCAAGCGGAACATATGACATAACCGTATGGAGTGACGAAGAAATAAATTATTACATATGGCTAAGACAACGGCTTAATACAAACAATTCAGGCACAGGCGAAATAAACTCTCCACAGGGAACGAAAGACGGCCGCTACATACCAGGAGAAGACGAATGCGAGAATTTCGGCGAATGGGAAAAGGTTGCAACCTACCAGTACGATTTATTGGATTATGACAAGATTTACTGGCAACAGTTTCTTGTTTACTACTATAATTACAATGACGACGGCCAAGGCCAGTGCAGAAGACCGCACTTTGAGGTAAGGCACATTGATTCAAGCGGGCAAGTCGACATAGTGGGAACAGAATACAGCTGCAATAGAAACGAGGGCCAGGCGGACGGACGCTGCTATGTCAATCCTTTAAACAACGGGGGAGTAAACGGCCCATTTGACCAGACAGGTACCTACGAGCTATGGATCTGGACAGACAGCGCAATAGACTACACTTACTATGCCCGGGCCTACAATTCCCACGGAATAGTTTTTGGCGAAGCAGGAAAAACAGACACCATTTCAGGCGGAACCTGCCAAGAAGAAGAATGCTACAGGTCAATTCTGCCTGCACTGCCGCCGACAAGCAACTGCCCACAGACCACAGGCACAAAGCAGGAAAGCGTTCCAGGCCTAGATGCGACTACCGCACAAGACCTTAACACATTCACTGTTTCAGGATATTTGCGAGGCCTAAGAGCATGGTTTTCGCTTGATTACAGTAGCGCAAGCGATGCAGAATGCGACGGGGCAGCAATAGGGTTTAGAAACCCTATGGACGGCTCTGACGACCCAAACTGGGCAAACTGGTACGCCCAAAAAAACAACTCGACTTCAGGGAGCATTTGGGTAAACAACCCAAGCGCTTCAAGTTACTGGAGATGGGAATCAGGGCCGCCTATTCCAGAGGGCGATTACACAATAACAGGCTGGACAGAAGACACTGAAAGCTATGAAATAAAATGGCACCTGCAAAGGATTGATTCGGCAAGCAGGGCAATAAAAACATTTATAGACAACGCCCAATGGAAATCAGACGACGAAATAGGCCTGGTTGAATTCTCATCAAACGCTTTGCTTAGCCACGGCCTGACAGATGACCGCGAAGCCGTAAAAGACACTTTGGACAACATTGAAACAAGTGGGGAAACAGCGGTTGCAGACGCGATAGAAAGGGCTGCAGAAGAACTCTCACTCAACGTAGAAACGGGAACAGGAAAATTCATGGTGCTTTTAACAGACGGAAAAGCCAATGTATGCTTTGGCAGTGAAGAATGCAGTGAAGAAACCGCCATAGAAGACGCAATAACGGCAGCAGAAAACGCAAGGTTTGAAGGAATAACCATTTATGTAATAGGCTTTGCCGATTCAGCAATAATTGGAAGCTACGAAGAAGACCTAAAAGAAGTCGCCCTAGACAAAGACGACGAAAGATTCGAGGAAGGGTGCGAAGACGGAACCCTCTCAAACTGCGGAAAGTACTATTACGCGGCAGACGAAGGCGAGCTTGAAGCGCTCTACAACCTCATTGCATTCGAAATCGCGAAACAAATGGGAAGCGTTGACATAGAGCTTCCTTTCGGAACAGGATACGAAATAGACGTGCCAAACATAGTTTGCGGGCACTGGAGCCAAACCACAGGAGACTTTATAGCAGGCGGAACAGCGGCATGCAGCGACGATTGGGAAGAATACATTACGTGGGAAGAAGGAGAACTTAAATTCAGAGACCAGACAATTCTAGGAGAAAACTGGTGGGCTGCAGAAATTCCCATAATGCTGCCATGCGACGCAGAAAACTGCGAAAACGATTTCATCCTAATGCCACCAGCAGAATCATTTGTAAAAGAAAACGGAACAGGCGAGGTAGTCGAATGGGACAGCGTGGAAAACGACACAATAATATGCAGCACAGCAGAATACCCAGAGGAACATTTAAGGTGCCACAAAAAGGTTCCATTCAACTACGCGGACCTAAACGTTCTTTTTACAGCAGGAGAAATAACAGAAGCAGGAGACCAATTGCTGAACATTGGCCTGGAAGTGGACAACAACGGCTTCAGAGACCTGAGCGTGGCATCAGGAAGCCATCTGCAGGTTTCATTCTACAAAGACGACTTTGACACGCAAATTACTCCAACTATAGTTGCAGGAACAGATGCAAGCCTTATGCCAAGCGGCACACCGGTAAACCTTTCCTCGGGCACAAGCCTTGAAGCAAACGGCCCATTCACACTTCTGGAAACTCCAAGCGAGCCATGGAAACTTGACATTGAAGGGCTTGAAATAAGCAGCTGCCCTGAAAGCGACTGCTCCGGAACCATCATTGCAAGAATAAACGAAAACACGAACGTTACAGAATGCCCTCTGCACAACGAGGCATACATGTACTGCGTTGCCGACCCCGAAATGCGGTTTTACACACTGGATTACTGGGCGTGGTGGAAGTGATGAAAGAAAAAGGGATTTTTTTCACGTTCATGGCCTTTCTGATGGTAAGCGCAGTCCTTGCATTAAGCATTTCAATAAGCCAGACCGAAATAAGACAGCAACGCAACACGATAAACAAAACCGCTTTTGAAGAAACAAACAACCAGTTCAACAACATAAGGCAGCAAATCATAGTTGCAAAGGAAGGCCTTGCAAGCAAATCCTACGGCAGGTTCACGCCATTCAAAAGGTTCAACGCAGGAGCAGACTGGTTTGAAATAGACCAAAGCCTGCCCTTGGATGAAAAACACTTTGAAACCGCCTACAACGCCCTAAACCTCTTTGCAATTTTCTCAGAACAAAAAGGAGGCCAAGGCGCGGAGATAACAGTGCAAAGCACGCTAAAAGACCTTACATGGTTTGGCACAGAAGAATACCCGACAATAGAATACAAGCTTGAACCACAATGCATGTTCTTTTACGCGGAAAAAGACCCTGAGCCAACCCCTTGGACTGAAGAAGGGGCTTTCTTCAGAAAAGGCACAGCAGCAGGAGACAACTGCAAAAAAGACTTTTCTTTGAACGATGTTGAAAGCTACGAAGTGGAAATCCGAATTCCAGAGCTTAGGAAAGCACCAACAACAACAGGCGACTTTTCTGATGGTGGAACAACAGGGCCGGACGCAAGAGTTACAGTGATATGGGAAAACTGCGAACCAGACTGCGACACACTGGGGTTTTCAAACGGCGTGTGGGAAACAGAAGCCAAGCTGGGCAGCGAAAGCAGCATTGAAATGGAATTAAGGGCACAAGTAGAAATAAGGGTCGAATACAACCCAAGCCAGGAAGACTTTTTTTCAACAGCAATATCAAAAAACCCCACGCAAGCAGTAGATGACTCCATGTTAAGAATTAAGGCAAGCTTTGAGGAAAACGTGGACGAAGTTGTCCTAGATCCAAACGCGTTTGAATTTTCGGTTGAAAAGCCTGCATTTGGCATATGCCGGGCAACCGACCAAGCAGGCTGCAGCAATTAGGCCTCTTTCCCTTTTAGCAACATTTAAATTACATGAATACTTAATAGATTGGGTTTAGCCCGCTGTACCAGCCAACGGCAGAGAGTTGCAGAAAAATGGCCAAAAAAACGACAAAAGAAGAGATAGCATGGCAGGAATACCTTGCCTCCATAGAGGAAAAGCCTGAAGAAAAAAAGAGAAAAGGCTTCAACTTAAACAAAAGCATACATGAACTGCTTAAAAAAATCGGGCTCGAAAAAGAAAAAGAAAACCTCAAAGACGAGGCAGCCATAACAGCAAAAGAAGCAAAAGCCGATTCCCCAAAAAAACAGCCCCTGAAAAAGATGGATGCCTCAAGCCTTGAAAAATACTTTAAACGAATCGAAGACCAAAGAAAACTGGAAGCCGAAATCGCAAAGAATAAGCAAGAAGAGCCGGAAAAACGAAAAGAAAAGCTTCCGGTTCAAGCAGAGCTTGTCAAAGAAGCTGCAAAAGAAATAGAGCAACAGCTAGCAAAAAAAGAGCACAAAGAAAAAAAGCCGGAAGAGCCCCTGAAAAAGCCTGAAAAGATGCCAGCAGCACTGGCATGGAAAAAGCCGTTCCTGCCAAAAGAACAGGCAAAAATTAAAAAACCCAAAGAGCAGGCAAAGGCCACAAAGGAAAAAGAAAAGAAAAAAGCAGCCGAGGCAAAAGCTGAAAAGACACCGGAAAAAAAGAAAAAGCAAGCGGAAGAAAAAAAGACGAAAAAGGAGGCAAAAGAAGAAAAGCCGGCTGAAAAGACAGCCGAGCTCACACCAAAGCCAGGGCAAAAAAAAGGGATTGGAAAGAAAATAGTTTTTCTGCCGAAGGCAATAAAGGAAGCAGTTAAAGGAAAAAAAGAAGAAAAAGAAAAGACAAAAGAGGAAAGCAAAAAAAAGCCAAAGAAGAAAAAACCAGTAGAAGAAAAAAAGGGAAAAAAGAAAGAAGAAAAGGAAGCAAGCAAAGAAGAAAAAAAGCCAGAACCTGAAAAAGGGGAAGCATTGGCTGAATTCTTAAGCAAAAGGCCCTCACTCGCAGAATTCCCTGTTTCAGAAATAAGGAAAATGCCAAAAGAGGAAATCGAACGGCATATAAAAATGGAGAAACTTGCCAACAAGACAAGAGGATGGTATGGCGACAGGCTTAGGCACAAGAAGGCAGCCCTGGTGGGCTGGCGCGTAAGAAAAAAAGCCGCACTCCACAACCTCAGAAAAAAAGAGAAAAATAAAAAGCTTTCAAAAAAAGAAAGGAAAAAGAAAAAGAAGCTTTTGTCAGACGACCGCGGCTTAAGAGAGCGCGTAAAAACCCTTGATGAAAAAATCAAGACACTTAAAAGGATTGCAAAGCAAAAAGAAAACCAGGAAAAGGCCCTGGAGGAAAAAGCCAAAGAAGTCGGCGTAGAAATGCCCAAGGCTGAAACAAAAGCTATTGAAAAGGGAAGAAAAAAATTCAAGAAAAAAACCGAAATGTCTGAACTGATTGACGCAATGCGCGGCGTGGCAGACGAAATGGCAGCAGTTGCCACAAGGCAGGACATGGGCCGGGTTTCCTGGAAGCAGGCCCTGACAGTGGACGACCAGATTAGCGCCCAAGAAAGGCTTATCAAAGGCCTGGAAAAGGCCTTTTACAAAAGAAAAGTGGACTTTGACCAGTTTCGAGAAAAATTATTCGAATACCAGTCAAAGCTTGCGGAACTAAAGATAAAAAAGCGCTTGGCAGAGGAAAGGAAAAAGAGCCTGCCTTTGGAAATAAGGCAGGCCATGGAAAAGCCAGGCTTTGAAAAAACCCCGATGGCAAAACAGCCGGTTACCGCAACACTTAGCACTAAAGCCGTGAAAGCCCTTGAAAAAATGGCAAGAAAGCCGGGCTCGGGAAAATTCCAAGAACAGGCCTCAGAAGCAATAAAAAAGCTTGCAGAAGAAGAAACCGAAAGAAAAACCGAAACAATGGAATCAAAACGGTTTGCTGAAAAAACAACCGAAGCCCTGCAAAAAATAGCCGACAGGATTAACGCAGTGCCCTCTTCAAGAACCCAAAGCCCGCCTCCACAGGCCTACTGGCCTCCGCCACAACAGCAGCCATCGCAGCAGAAGCCACCACAACAGGCAACTCCAACGCCGGCAAAACCGCTTGAACCAAAACAAGAACAGCAAAAGCCCGCCCAAAGACAGCAACCGCAGCCTGCGCCACCACAATGGGCGCCTCCGACAGCAACGCCTTCAGAGCCTGCATCCAGAATGGTGGTTGAAAAAGGAAAGCCAAGGCGGGGAAGAAAGCCAAAAAAAGCACAGCGTGTCATTCAAAACGAGATTCCAGATACAAGGCCCTCGCAAAAAGTCATTGAAAGAATCATTGAAAGGCCAGGCATGCAGAGAATGAGAAAAGCAATTGAAGCAGACGAAAGAGAGGAAGCACTCAAGGAAAAAAGGATTGAAAAACGCGAAAACACCATAAGCAAAAGAGAAAAAGAAGGGAAAGGCAAAAAAATACTTGACAGAATAAAAGAAAAGATAGTTCCAGGGGCAAAACACAAAGAAGCCAAAAGAAAAATAGGCAGAGATTTGGACAAAGCAATAAGAGAAAAAGCAGCAGGCCACATAAGCGGAAAACAGGTAGACAGAATAGAGGAAAAGCTTGGAGAGCTCCTCGAACGCTACAAAATCCCGGAAAACGCGCTGGCAGCCCACGTGCAAACACTGGACAGCAACAGGCTGGTTCAAGACTTCCAAAAACTCATAAGCCTTATAGAAAGAAAAAAGGAAAACGCAGCCGACGAGCTAATAAAGCCTGCGCCAGGCTTCGACATAAGCACAGGAGTAATAGCAAAAAAACGCGAAAAGCTTATTGGAAAAGAAAAAGACATAATAAAAACAAAAATTGAGACAAGCTTTGACAGGCTTTTAAGGCTTGTGCAACTAAAAGGAATAATAAACCTGAACGAGGCAGCCAAACAGCTCGGCATGGACAAAAAAGACGTCCAAGAATGCGCAGAAATACTTGAAAGAAACAAGCTCATCCAACTCAGCTACCCTCCAATCGGGGCCGTAAAACTCGTTTACCCCGGATACCTGGAATGGAAACAAAAGCAAAAAAAGAAGGAAAAGGAAGAAAAGAAGAAAAACAAGAAGTGACTAAAATATGGCAGACAACATGCAGCCCCCGAAAAAAGAAGAAATAGAAAAAGCCAACGTAATAGAAAGCTACAACGTCAAATCAGACAAGGTCGAAGTAGAAGTAAACATAGTTGACGACGAAAAATCGTTTGTAAGGCGCTACTTTTTGAATTTTCCCTCTTACGGGCCTGGAACAGTCGCCCTGCTAAACAACCTCAGGGCAAGCATTCTAAGCGAGACAAGCGTTAGAACAGAACGCCAAATGGGAACCAAGTTTATTGAAAGAACAAAAACCAAGTTCCGCGAAAGAGCAGAAAGAATGATTCAAAACGAATTGCCCGATGTCTCAAGCGAAACCAGGGAAATACTGATTGCAATACTTTTGAACGAAATGCTCGGGCTTGGCAAAATAGAGTTTTTGCTTGTAGACGCAAACCTTGAAGAAATAGTTGTAAACAGCAGCAAGGAACCAGTATGGGTATACCACAAGAAATACGGTTGGCTTCTCACAAACGTGAAAATGAAAAACGAGGAAGAAATAGAAAACTATGGAAGCATAATTGCAAGGCGCATAGGAAAACAAATCACTATTTTGAACCCACTGCTTGACGCACACCTTGTAACAGGAGACAGGGCAAACGCAACCCTTTTCCCGATTTCAAGCGCAGGAAACACCATCACAATCAGAAAATTTAGAAGAGAACCCTGGACAGTGACCGACTTTGTAAAAAACAAGACAGCCAACAAAGAGGTCATGGCCCTGATATGGATGATGATGGAATACGAAATGAACATGATTGTTTCAGGCGGAACCGGCTCCGGAAAAACAAGCTTCCTAAACGTATGCACGCCATTTATCCAGCCAAACCACAGAATCCTGACAATAGAGGACACCCGGGAGCTGACACTGCCGCCATTCCTGCACTGGGTTCCACTTACAACAAGAGAGCCAAACCCGGAGGGAAAAGGAGGGGTCACAATGCTTGACCTCCTTGTAAACAGCCTCAGAATGAGGCCAGACCGGATAATTGTCGGCGAAATAAGACGGCAAAAGGAAGCAGAGGTAATGTTTGAAGCAATGCACACAGGCCACTCCGTCTACACGACATTCCACGCAAACACCGCAGACGAAACCATAAGGCGTTTCACAAACCCGCCTGTTGACGTGCCGCCAACAATGCTTGAAGCAGTGCACTTAAATGTAGTCATGTTCAGAAACAGAAGGCTCGGCGTAAGAAGGATTTTGCAGCTGGCTGAATTCATTCCAGAAAGGCGCGGAGGAAAAGAGGAAATAAAAGCCAACGTTTTGTTCAGGTGGCGGGGCAGCGACGACCAAATCGTGCCGCACGGCGAAAGCATAAGGCTTTTGGACGAGCTTTCATTGCACACAGGCTTCAGCCGCTCAGAAATAGACGCAGAACTCAAGAAAAAAGCAAGGATTCTTGAATGGATGATTAAATACAACCTCCGCGACGTAAAAGACGTTGGAAGAATAATAGCAAAATATTACAGGGACCCTGACGAAATAATGAAGGCCGTGGAAAAGAACGTAAAGCCAATGAAGTCATCCGAAAAAGAAGAGGAGAAAAGTGGTTGAATGCCAAAAGTTATTCCCTTTGCACCCCTGCCTCTTCCAGTGCTACGAGTCATAACAATGCCACTGGTAAGGTTCAGCGGGGCAACAGAAAAAATGTTCCCAAAGCTCAAGTACACCTTAAGGCAGGCTGAAATGGGCATAAGCGCACGCGAATACGGGGCAATAATGATTTTCCTCGTTGTCTTTTACACCGTGTTCTTCTTTGGCATGGTAAGCCTTTTGCTAAGCAAAATCACAAAAGACTTCCTAATACTCGGAATAACCGTTGGCCTAATAATGGGCCTGCTAATGTTTGTGCAAGTGGTCATGTATCCAGAGCTTTTGGTGAGAAAAAAAACCAAAAGCATTGAAAAAAACCTGGTTTTTGGGCTGAGAGCCATTTTGATACAGCTAAAAAGCGGCGTCTCATTGTTTGACAGCATGACAATGATTGCAAGAGGCACCTATGGAACAGTAAGCAAAGAATTCCGAAAGGCAATAGACGACATGAACACAGGAATGCCGGAACAGGAAGCATTGCAGGACATGAGTGACAGAAACCCAAGCCCGTATCTCAGGAAATCGTTGTGGCAAATCGTGAACGGAATGAATGCAGGCGCAGACATAAGCTCTGTTTTATCGGAAACCGTAAGGTCAATGATTCGCGAGCAAAGAATTGCAATAAACAAATACGGTTCACAGCTTCGCGTCCTAAGCCTGATGTACATGATGGTAGGCGTAATAATGCCTGCCCTAGGGGTTACCCTGCTAATAATACTGTTTACCTTTCCAATGGTTGGAGAAGCAATAGAAAAAAACCCCACCTTAAACGATGTAGGAGGCATGATCCAAGATTTTCTGCCAGGAGAAGTTTACACAGAGGGAAGGCACATTTCCAGTTCAGGCCTCGAAGCACTGTTCGGGGTCCCGGGCCTGAAAGGCAAAAAAAACTACGCAGACCAGGACCTGAGGATTCTGGTTAAAGAAATAGACGGAAAACGCGGAACATTTATCCTGGAAAACCTTGAAGGAAGGCAGCTGCAAACCGTTGAAGTCTATGGAAGCGGAACAAACCTAAAAGGGCAGTTCACAACCCAAAGCGGAAACGCAGCATTTGGAGAAAGCTTTAAGATAAAGGGATTTGGAAAAAACCTTTTCGGGCAGGAACAGGTTGAAATAACAAGATTTGAGCCAGTGCAACTGGTTTTCTGGGGCCTGCTGGCACTGGTTACAGTAATGCAGTTCATGTACATTGGCATAGTTAAAAGCAGGAGACCAAGCATAATAGGGTGAAAGAATGGGCTTGTATCAAAGAATGGCGTCATTGATTCCAAAAGGCGTACTGGAAGCATTCAGGCGGGAAATGGGCTACGTGGGCATACAAGTCGGCGAAAAAAGGTTTGTCGGCTTTGTAATGGCCTTCGGGTTAGGCATTGCAATAGCCATGGCAGTAAACCTTTCAATCTTCTTCGGCATGGACCCAATAGTCTCTTTCTTTATAACATTCCTGGCCTTTGTTGGCGGAATATACTTTTGGCTCAGCAGGACAGCAGACAAGGAAGGAAAACATGTTGAAAGAATGCTTCCCGACGTCTTGGAACTGATTGCAAGCAACATCAAATCCGGGCTGACCACTGAAAGGTCCCTTTTTGCGTCCTCAAGGCCCGAATTCGGCGTTCTCTCCGAGGAACTCAAAACAGCAAGCAAGGAAATCATGTCAGGGAGAAGAATGGAGGAAGCGCTCTTGGACCTGCCAACAAGAATAAAAAGCACTGTTCTGGAGAGAAGCATCTGGCTTCTTGTCCAAGGAATGAAAAGCGGAGGCGAAATGGCAGACCTCTTGGAACAACTCAGCTCTGACTTAAGGGAAGAGAATGCAATGCAGGACGAAATTTCCGCAAACCTAAGCATGTACGTTATACTAATTTTTGCCGCAGCAGTTCTTGGCGCGCCCCTGCTTTTCGGCATAAGCAGCATAATCGTAGGCATTCTCGTGGAACAAACAAGCAGCATAAGCATAAGCTCGGAACAAATGGCAGAATACAGTTCAATGAGCCAGGTTCCATTCATGGGCCTGCCAACAGTAAACATCACAGAAGCCTTTATTGTAACCTTTTCAGTTCTTGCACTTACGACAACCGCGATTTTTGCCTCGCTCACAATAGGGGCAATGAGCGCCGGCTCCGAAAAAGAAGGCATGAAATACATTCCACCAATGCTGATAGGCAGCCT
>CAZMUN010000014.1:0-27532 GCA_964569815.1 uncultured archaeon | reverse complement strand
AGGCATTGCAGAAATGGCTGGCTTGGGAAAAGAGGTCCGAGAAAGAACAGAGCTTTTGGATGCGGTTGGGAACAGCACTGCTGCAATTGGAAAGGGGTTTGCCATAAGCTCTGCGGCCTTGACTGCTTTGGCCTTGTTTGCATCCTATATTGTGGTTGCAGGCCTTGATTCAATTGACGTTGCAACCCCGAGCGTAATTGTTGGATTGTTTTTGGGAGCGTTAATGCCTTTTGTGTTTAGTGCGTTTGCTTTTAATGCTGTGGGAAAAGCGGCTGTAAAGATGGTTGAGGAGGTTAGAAGGCAATTTAAGGAAATCAAGGGCTTAATGGAGGGAAAGGCAAAAGCAGATTATGGAAAATGCATTGAAATTAGCACTCAAGCCGCACTAAGAGAAATGCTTGTTCCTGCCTTAATCGCGATTCTTGCTCCGATTGCAGTGGGCGTTGTCTTAGGCGCTGAAGCACTTGGTGGTTTTCTTGCCGGTTCTATTGCAACAGGCTTTTTGATGGCCGTGTTCCTGGCTAACGCTGGAGCGGCTTGGGATAACGCGAAGAAATACATTGAAGCTGGCCATTTTGGTGGCAAAGGAAGCGCTGCTCATAAAGCCGCTGTGGTTGGTGACACTGTTGGGGACCCGTCGAAAGACACTGCCAGCGTTGGAATAAACATTGAATTGAAGTTAATGGCTATTGTGGCTTTGATGATAGTGCCCTTAATCTTGTGAATGGCTTTTTAACAACCCTGCTTCTATTATGCCTTGCGGTTTTTTCAGCAGAAAAGCAAAGGATTGGCCAAGGCCGCAGCAGATGAACCATTCAGCCTCTTGTGCTTTGTTTTTACCAAAGTATGTTTTTGTTTCAGCGTGCTTCTGGAAGCTGTCTCTCAGAAGACCAATCTGTGCAGGGTGTGTGGAGCCGGTCTCCAGTGTGTGCTGACAGGGGGCTTTTGGATGCGGATTCAAGTAGCATGGCTTTTGTTTTCCTCTTTGGATTTTACGGTTTACATGCATCGCGTTGCTTTCTTAGAGCATTTTTATAAGTTTAAGCTTAGGCCAGCTAATCTCTTCTCATAAAACGCATAGCTTTAAATTGTAAAAGGACTTAAATGGTGTGCTTATGGGAAAACAGGTCAAGTGGGTTGTTCGCGACAAGAGCAAAAAGAACGTTTACTGGCCCTCTGAGGAAATGAAAAAAAGGGCTTGGGCTGGAACCGACCGCATTTACCGGGATGCTGAAAAAAACCCAAAGGCGTTTTGGGCCTATTTGGCAAAAGACGGCTTGGACTGGTTCAAGCCATGGAAAACCGTTTACAAGGAGAAGCCGCCCTATTTTAAATGGTTTTTGGGTGGGCAGCTTAACGTATGCCACAACTGCCTTGACAGGCATTTGGAGGAAAGGGGAAACAAGGTTGCAATAATTTGGGAAGCCGAGCCTGAAGCTGAAAGGGAGAGAAAAATAACTTACAGGGGCCTTTACAGGGAGGTCTGCAAGTTCTCAAACGTTTTGAAAAAGCTTGGCGTGCGAAAAGGAGACCGCGTAGGCATTTACTTGCCTATGATTCCGGAGGTAATGGTTGCAATGCTTTCATGTGCCCGCATTGGGGCAATCCACAGCGTTGTGTTTTCTGCTTTTTCCGGAAAGAATTTCAAAAAGCGTGTTGATGACTGTGAAGCAAAGGTTTTGATTACGTGTGACGGCTACTGGCGCCGGGGCCAAAAAATAAGCCTGAAAAAGCAGGCTGATGCTGCTGCAAAAGCAAAGTCTGTGAAAAAGGTTGTCGTGGTAAAAAGGTTTAATGAGTCAAAGCTGGCTATGAAAAAGGGCCGAGACTACTGGTACCATGAGTTGATGGAAAACGCTTCAGAGGAAAGCAAGCCTGTTCCAGTGGAATCCAATACGCCTTTGTTCCTTCTTTACACTTCCGGGACAACCGGAAAGCCAAAAGGCGTTATCCACGATTCTGGCGGTTATTTGACGCAGGCTTACTGGACGACTTTGTTTGACTTTGATTTGCATGAGGATGACGTGTTCTGGTGCACTGCTGACGTGGGCTGGATAACAGGCCATACCTACAATTGCTATGGGCCTCTAAGCGTTGGCGCAACGATCGTAATCTATGAGGGTGCCCCTGATTTGCCTGATTGGGGCCGGTTGTGGAAGATTGCCGACAAGTTCGATGTAAGCGTTTTTTACACTGCCCCCACTGCAATAAGGATGTTCAAAAAGGTTGGAAAGCAGTGGCCTAAAAGGTATGACCTTTCAACTTTGCGCATTTTGGGAACAGTGGGCGAACCCATTGATGTGGAAACCTGGAACTGGTACTTTGATTACATTGGCAACAAGCGCTGCCCTGTCATTGACACCTGGTGGCAGACTGAAACAGGCGGAACCCTTGTAAACAGCTTGCCGGGCATAGGCCCCTTCATTCCAACTGTTGCAGGAAGGCCTTTTCCCGGCACAAAGGCAGAAATATTGGATGGCCGTGGAAAAAAGGTCAAAGAGCATGAAACAGGCTACCTTGTTTTCAAAAGCCCTTTCCCGCCTGGACTGCTGCGTGGGGTCTGGAAAAACCCTGAAAAATACAAGGACACTTACTGGTCTGAATATGGGTTGAAAACATATTACACAAGCGACGGCGCAAAATGGCACAACAAGAACCTTATCCGGGTCACCGGCCGGGTTGACGATGTGATGAAGGTTGCAGGCCACAGGCTTAGCAGTGCGGAAGTTGAAGACGCTTTGACTTCGCATCCTTTGGTTATAGAGTCTGCCGTTGTTCCAAAACCTGATGAAATAAGGGGCCAGGTTCCTATTGCCTTCGTTGTCCTCAAGCCTGGAAAGAAAGCAAACTCAAAGGTTCAAGAGTCGCTGGTTAAACAGGTTCGCTCTTCAATTGGCCCCACCGCGAAACCGCATAAAATATATTTTGTTAAAGAGCTTCCAAAAACAAGAAGCGGAAAAATAATGCGCCGTTTTTTGAGAAGCGTGCTTGTAAACGAAAAGCTTGGCGATGCCAGCACTTTGAAGAATCCGGAAGTAGTGGACTACCTGAAAAAGGTTGTCGGCTACAGAAAAAAATAGCCTAACTTGTTTCCTTTTCAACCCAGTGCTGCACTTCTTTTGCGGTTTCTGCTTCAAAAAACTCGACAACTGGCAAATCATATGAATGCATTTTTTTTACCTGTTCTGAAACGCGTCTTTCAAGCCTTTTCCTGGTTTTTAACACTGCAAGAACTTCGTTGCCTTTTTTGAGCTTTTTCTTCCACCTGTAGTGTGATTCCGCTTTTGGCAAAAGGTTTGCGCACGCAATGAGCTTTTTTTCAAGAAGCTTTTTCACGGCTTTTCTTGCTTCCCTCATGTTTTTGAATGTAACAAATCCTATGACTGTTGTCATTGCAAACCAATGGATTTATTTATGGAAAAGCATTAAATTCGGTGTGGCCAAAAAAAGAAAGCACTTGAGGAAAGACCCAAAAACAGGCCGTTTTGCCAAAGGACTAAGGGAAAAGAAAAGGCGTGCAATAAAAAGGCAGGCTGGGGACTACAACGTTCCGCTCACAAGAATTGCCAAAGAAAGGAATGTTTCCCTTGAAACCGTTTTGAGGCACAAGGGCGGCCGCTTAACCCAGCGCCTGATTCACCAGCAAAACTTTGAGTTCTTGAAAAAAGGCCTTAAGCCGGCAATAAGCCGTTTTGTGAACGACGGCCAGCTTGTTACAGTAAAAGGCGTTATTGGTTATTTGAAGCAGGCCTATGGAGTCGAGGTTTCAAGAACCCTTATTTCAAAAGCACTGATTGCATTGGAAAGAGAAGGCGTTGAAGTCCCAAGGCCAAAAGAGCATGATGTCGCAATGCGGAGGAAGGCCCAGCGGGAGGCAAGGTTTGCAGAAACAGATGCCCGAATAATCGCTTTTAGAAAAAAGTTTCCCGAAATGCGTGACCAGGGCCTTGCAAAAGAGCTGGGAATAGAATACTGGAGGCTTCGCAAAAGAGTAACTGCTTTGAAAAAAGCCGGAAAGCTTTCGGGCCAGAGGCGAGGCTATAAGAAAAAATGATTTTTTATGGCAAAAAGTCTTCTTTCTTTATTTTTTCAGGCAAGTATTCTGTGGCAACGAAGTCAAGCCTTCTGTTTGCAAGCGCCTGCTGCTCTATTCTTAGCTTGTCCTTGACTGCTTTTTTGAGCTGCGCTTGCCATTCCTTGTTTTTGAACCAGGGGTAATCCATCATCTCTTTGGCTCGTTTTATGTCCCCGTCTTTCATGTTTTCGGTTACTTCTTTAAGCTCGTAGTTTTCAATGTCTTCCAACGTCATTCCAATGTATTTTGCGTCAGGGCAGGCCATGAAATCAGAGTGTGCTGCCAATGCCATGGAACCCTGCTTTATTACGCTGTAAATGTACCATCCGTAGGGGTCTCCGTCTGTGAAAACATATACCGGGAGCTTGTTTTCCACATGCAGTCTGTGAATCAGCCTTCTTGTGCCGCGTGCAGCTTGTCCGCCTGTGCTTACGAGAATGGCTTTGTTTTTTTGCGGAAAGCGCTCTTCAACAAGCCTTTCGTACATTGCCTCTGTTTCTATTACTAGAACGTATTTTGCGTTGACTTTTTTTATTTCTATTTCTTCTGGCTCAATCCTTGACATGATGCTCCAGCCGCCCCTGCCTAATTTGCCGCAGTTAAAGGTGTCGTTTTGGTGCATTTTGTCCCTTAAGATGATGTCTCCGTAAAGCGTTCCCTTTGGGTTTGCGTGCAAATTAAGTTTTTCCCTTATGGTGTCAATGCTGTGCTCCAGGTCGACTATTATTCCGTCTGACTCGGTTTGCGTGTCAAAGGTGTTTTCTTTTGTGTTTGGGACCGTGTGCTTTAATTCGTAGTATATTTCCCTGATTGAAGCAGTCTTGTTGTGCTTGAGGTAATCGTGTGCTTTTGCTGAAACAAGCATTGTTTGCATGAATTTGCGAGCATGGCCTACGTTGAGAAAAGTTCTTTTTGTTTCCTTTTCGCCCAGCCTTAGCACGCCTTTCTCTTCATCGAATCTTACGTTGCTTTTTCCCCTTTGCTGTGTCGTGAATTCGGGGTCGGCTTCCTTTTTTATGTCCCTGACTATGCCTTCCGCCATTTCTTGTATTCTGGCGGCAATGTGCTTTGGAGTAAGCTTTTCTTTTTTACTTGGTTTTGCCTTTGGCCTTGCGCTTTTTTTCTTTGCCACTTTTTTCACCCTTCTTTTCTTTTACTTCTTTCTCTTCCTCTTCGCCATTCTCTTCTTTTTTCTCAGCTTCCTTTGCTTCATCCAGCTTAAGTTTCAAAAGAACCATTTTTCTGAGCTTCTTGTCCAAGGTGTCCTTGTTTGTGGTCGTTATGCGGTTCAATGCATTCACTATTTCAGGGATGTACTTGTAGAAAAGCTCTCTTTTCATCAGCCTTTCGGCTTCCTTTCTTTTGGTTGAAATGTATCGGCCTGCCTTTCTGCCTGACTGCATCAGCGATAGCCTGATTTCTTCCAGGACCTCGTCTTCGTCGGCCACTGCCTGTTTTCCTGCGCCTGTGTATGGCACGTAAACTGAAATGAAGTTAACCAAGACTGTTACAGGCGCGTTGTCAATGTCTTTTATGTCATACCTTTTCCAGTCAATGCTGTGAACCGACTTGGTTATTGCACAGTTTCCTGCGTCAAATAGGAGTGGTGCGCCGTTTGCAAACCGCATTATTTCAAGCCTTTTCTCCTGGCCTTCGTTTCCTTGAACGGTCCTGCCGGCCTTTCCGCCGTAGGCTATTGCCACTTCAACCTGAAAAGGGAACCCGCCTGCATAAACCTGTGGTTTCCTTGTTAGAACATGCAAAAATTCCGGCTCAACTATGTTTTCCAGGCTTTTTTTGATTCTTTCCTCGCCAATTGGCCTCAGGGCATCAGCGCTTGGTGCAATAAAATCTATTTCCTTGAATGCTTTTACTATTTCTTCTGCTTCCTCCCATCGCAGCTGCTTTGGGTCTTTGTTGAGGTCAAAGCTAGCTTTTTTTGAAACCTCTTCAATGCCTTTTTGGCCTATTCTGTCAAAGTCGCTTCTTAGAAAGCTGTTGACTTTTCGTGCATCCGTGTACTTTGACAGTGTAATGACTTCATCAACTGTAACGCCTTTTGGATGCGGCCTTACTGCAACAGGCGGTTTTGGCACGGCCTTTGCAGACCTTTTGAACAAAAACTTTTGGCTGGAAGGGTCAGTTACCTTTATCTGTGCATGCGGGTTTGCAATTGCCGTTCTCCGCAAGTATTCTAATGGGCCCTGTTCCGAGTCACGGTATAAAACGTCTTTGAATTTGGCTTGGACTGCCAGGCCGCGAAATTCTTTTTTGAGTTCTTTGAGGTTTGCTATTTTTGGCCTGTTCAGCTTTGGGTCAATTGAAAGCTCAAGGCTTATTGTGTTTCCTTCTTTTCCTGTTCCTGTTATGACGCGGACAGGCTTTCCTGTAGTCATCTGGGCGAGCATTGTGCATCCAGATGCGCCAATTCCCTGCTGGCCTCGGCTTTGAATCATCCTGTGGAACTTGGTTCCTGCCAACAGCTGGCCCAAGGCCTTTCCAACGGTTTCCTTGCTTAGGCCTGGCCCGTTGTCTTTTACAGTAACCTCGTAGTATTCGTTTCCAATCTCTTCGATTTTTACATCTATTTCTGGCAAAATGTTTGCTTCTTCACATGCGTCTAAAGAGTTTGTAACATATTCGTGGATTACGGTTGTAAGGGTTCGGACTTTTCCATAGAGGCCAAGCATCTGCTTGTTTTTCTTAAAGAATTCTGCAACCGAGTGCTCTTTGAATTCTTTTGCAAGCTGGTCTGCGTCCACGATTTTTGCGTCCAATATCTTTCCGTTTGCCATGCCAAAAACCTCATAAGCTGAACTTTTCCTGCTCTGATTCAGAGCGCTTCAAAAAGTTCAGGACTGTGCCGTGCTTTGCGCCATCCAAAAGCATTTCAATGGCCTTTCTTGCGGTCTCTATTGATTCAGGCGGCCCTATGATTGAAATGGTTTTTCCAAAAACGCTTATTTTTGCTCCAGTGCTTTTTTCAATTGATGCCCTGGCAAAACCGCTTCTGCCTATTACGCGGCCGCGTTTTGTCTGAAGGTTTTTTTCTCCGCCTCCAACCATTTCCTGCACGTCTATTAGGTCGAGGATAACGTTTTCGCCAAAAAGAAGAAAAGCGTTTTCCGGGGAAAAGCCTCGTCCAATGGCCTTGACTGCGTTTGCTGCGTCGTAAAAGTTTGCAGGGTTTCCCTTTCCCTCAATGCCAACTGTTCCTGTTCTGCTGTCCACTTCAACCACTGCTTCGCCAAGCTTTTCAAGCTTTCTTTTCACTTTCCCGTTTTTTCCTATTAAAACAGCAATTCTCTCTTTAGGTATCTTTATTGACTCAAATAATTCGGAAGGCAAGCAAAAGGCCCCCAATATATTGTATATATATTATATATGGGCAAAGCTTTAAGAACCTGCCTCCGCGCTTTCAAGGCCTTTTCACAGAATGCCTCCAATAAACATGGAGAGGCCAAAAACAGGCTTTTCAGGCTTTATATTTTTCCCTTCAGGGCCTTTACATCTGTCTTCATTTCTTCCATCTTTTTCTTCAGGCCCTTTTTTGAGAACCATGCTGCCATATTCCTTAAATCGCGTTCAAAAAAGGCTTCTGCTTCCGGATGAGTTGTGAGAACGGCTTGGCCTGCGTCAATCAACACCAGTTCCCCTGCGTTGTTCAAAATGTTGTATTCTGAGAAATCTCCGTAAATAAGCTCTGCTTTAAACAAAAGCCTTGCAAGCCATTCAGTCAGCAAAGAGTATGCCTTTTCAGGGCTTGCTGGAGGCGTTTCCTTCATCGTTGGGGCTGCCTTTCCTTCCCTGCTTCCAATGAACTCCATCACCAAAACGTTTTCAAAGAATGCGACCGGCATCGGGCATCGAATTCCTGCTTCGTTCATTAAAAGCAGGTTCTTGAATTCCTTTCTTGTCCATGCAAAAACTATGTCCCGTTTCGAGCCCTTGGCTTTTCCAAACCGCCTGTCTCCTTTCAGGTAGCGGTCCATTTTGTTGAAATCCGATGTGCTTGTTTTGTAAACCTTTACTGCTCTTGGGTTTCCTGCGTTGTCGCGAGCAAGAAAAACGTGGGCTTCCTTGCCAGTGCTTATCACGTGCTCTAAAACCTGAAAGTAGTGCTTTGTTGCAAGCCTGTGCACTGCTGCAATCGTTCCCGAGTCAAAAACCTTTGCAAATGTCTTTCTTGCCTCCTCTTTTGGAACGAATTTCCTTAAGGCAAATTTATTCGGGTCTTGCATGCAATAGAATTACCCTAAAAGCATTTTAAATAAGGGATTTACTGGAAAAAAAAAGAAAGGCGGGCTGGAAAGAACCCTGAGAGTTTACCCAAAAGAGAACTCTTTGAGCTCTTCCAAGCCGTGCAAATCGTTTGCTTTCAGCATTTTCTGTGAAAGCGTGTAGAGGGCATCGCCAATGTACATTGACCTCATCACACTGTATTCTTGGCCAAAGTAGTAGCCTCTTTTCAATTCCTCTTCTTCAGAGATATGCGTTATGCGGCCTTTTTCCTCAAAGCCGTTTTCAAGGCTAAGCCTGAAAACAAATGCCCCTTGGAAGACTGGCTGGCCATAGCTTGGGCTTATTTGCTCCTCTCCCAAAGGCTTTTTCTCTTCTTCCAGAATTTCTGCCAGCATTATTGGCAAAACCAGCAGTTCCTTTTCCTTGTCGTAGAGAAATGCCTTGTGGTCATGCAAGGCATAGCTGTCCGTTCCTCTGTCTCCTATCACTATTTTGTGCATTTCCTTTGGGTTTTCCACGTCTGTTACGTCAAAGACAGCCATCTTCAAACCTTGGTACCATGCGAAGTCGCCTTTTGCTGCCTCAATTGTTTCCTTTCCAATTCCAATCAAGTGGCCTTCGTCTATTGGATGCAAGTAATCGCTGTAACCCGGAATCTTGAGCTTTCCCAAAACCGTGGGGTTTTCAGGATTTGAAACGTCTATGACAAACAGGGGGTCCACTTTTCTGAAAGTAACCATATATGCCTTGTTTCCCATAAACCTTGCACTGTAAATCCTTTCCCCTGGAGCCAAATCTTCCAATCTGCCAACTGTTTCCATGTCCTGGTTCAGCACATACAAGTTGTTTGTGCTTTCTGAACCAGTTCTTGAAACATGGCCCAGAGTGGTGGCAATCCTGAAATTTCCTTGGAATTCGTCCATGGAAAACTGGTTCAGGACATGGCCTGGCACAGAACCCTGCCCCATGAACCCTATTTTTCCTTCCTTCAAACCGAACTTGTTTATCACTGTTTTTTCTTCTGTTCCGATTATTGCTGTTTCAACGCCTTTTGCAACGCTTCCTTTCGGGACTAAGGTGTCGTGAGGCATCCAGGATGTTGCAGCAAGGTATACTGCGTTTTGCGAAGCGTACACGTTTTGGGCCGAGCCTGCAATTGTTTCCTTTTCTGTTTCTCCGCTGCCCAAATCAATTGAGGCAATCGTTACAAAAGACTCTGCAGGCATTGGCGGAATGTAGCCAATTTCCTCAGCTTCCGCAACCTTTGATTCAACGCCGTTTTCCCGCATCAGCGGAATTATGCATTCCTCTTCTTCGCACCCCCTTTGAGGCCAGCTGTTTACCGCAAAGTATGCTTTTTCTCCAATAAGCCTTGAGGTTAGATAGGAGCCCTCAAACTCGAGCTCTTTTTCTTCCACCGGGTTTGCTCTGTCGCTTATGTCGTAAAGCCTTGCAACCGTTCCAGAGCCATAGGGCATGTATTCCATGCCTGTGTAGTATTTTCCTGAACCTTCGCTTCCAAACACAAGGAGCTTGTCTCCTGAAACAAACATCTCCTGTGGGTACACGTCTTCAAACTCTGTCTTGGAGGCCACTTCGCCGGTTTCAGCAGGGTATGCGTCCACTATAACCAGCCTGTTTCCTGAAAAAGCGTAGATATATTTACCGTCAGATTTCACTATGTCGGCTTCGTCCACGCCCTCAACCTGGGTATTGGTTGTTGAATAGCCCTGTGTTGGCCCGTTGGATGATTCTGCCACGCCTTTTGAGAGAGGCACTGCAGCAGGAATTCCACCCATAACGGTGTCCATTATGCCGTAATTTCTTCCATGCTGCCCTGCTTCTTCAAATGCTGCTTCCAATTCAGCATAGCTTTCAAAGCGAGGCATTTCCCTGAAGACGATTTCTTCTTCAGGCAATTCAGTGTAGTGCATTAAAACGCCTACAGTCACAGCAACAACTGCAACAGTAAGCAGCAAACTTTTCTCGATTCCCATAAAAAAGATCACCTGAACCTAATATGCCCAGGCCTTTTTAAATACTGCTTTTTTTGCTTAGGGAAAAAGCTAACTTTCAAAATCAGACTGGCAATCCTTGAAGCTTGCCGTTTCTTTTAAGCCAGGCTGTCTGGTTTCCCAGAAAGCGCCATGCGATGTCGCCCTTGCTTGGCTGGAAGTCCCAGACCCTTACTATTACCACGTCGTCAACTCGAACCCAGACTCGCTTGCGTAGTTTTCCTGGAATCCTGCACTGCCTTTCAACGCCGTCCTGGCACAATACCCTGACCTGGTTTGCTCCCATGAGCTGGGTAACAAGGCCGAATTGCTCGAATTCCTCTTTTTTTGGAAACCTTAGTCTTCTCACTAATTCAGAGTCGCCGGAATCCTTCCTGTTTTTGTTGCTTGGCATAATAATCCCATGTTTTTACTATATTTTAAATATTTGCACGTGTTTTGTTCCTGCGATTTCCATAACGTTTTCTTCTAGTGCGAGCTTTTCTTCCAACGCCAGGGCCACGGCCTTGTTTCCAACAAGGTTTATGTTTTCGAATTCGTGGAGCTTTTTCCTCAGCTCGGCTTCCTCTATCTCTGAGCCCTTGTAGAAAGATTCTTTGACTTCAAAGCATATTTTCCCCTGCTCTAATCTTTTTCCCAAAACCTCTTTGTCGCAGGCAGCCAAAACCTTTTCATTGCCTTGCCCGTGGACTTTGTGAAAGATAGGAACCACCTTTACAGTCCCTTTACGCTGCTTAAAGCACCGCAGGCCTCGCATTTAAGCATTCTAATGCCCTGCTTTTCAACAACTTTGGTGTCAGGCCTTTTGCATTCCGGGCAGAGAAGGAACTGGGATATGTATGATTTTACCAGGTCGTTTAACTGCTCCCTTCTAAACTTTCTGTTCAAAACAAGCCTTCCGTTTTCGTCTAATGCTGCGGCTGTAGCGGTTTCTTTTGTAATATACTTAAGAAAGTGCTTTTGGTTCCGGCCAATGCTTTTTGTTATCGCGGAAAAGTTTTTCACAATGGTTTTGTTGCCTTGAATGAATGATTCGGCTTCAGGCATTTCAAAGCGTTCGTGCTTTTTGCTTCTTTCAGGCAGGCTTAAATAAAGCCGGTCAAGCATTTTTTCATAATCCATTTTTTCACCATTCTAAAACGCTTGGCCTTTTTTTCCCGGGCTTTTTTGCCGGCGCAAAAAAAAAAGGCTGTGTCAAGCATTTTTTTCATAACCTGTTTCTATCGCTTTTAATTTCCCGTATCCTTCAAGCTTTTTTTAGCTTCTTATAGAATAACTGCCTTGGAGAGCTTTTTTAACTCTTTCCTTGAAGTGAAAAGGAAAACTTATTAAAACTGGTTTGAGTAATAGCTACATGCAGTTGACAGACCCTGCTTCAACGGCCTTGTTTTTCAGCAACTTCGTTTACGCTTCGCCTTTTGGCATAATAGTGCTGTTTTTGTTTGCTGTGTTTGCCAACGCTTCCCTGTTTTTGCCTATTCTTGTCGAGCCGGTTGTTTTTGTTGTTGCCGGCTTTGCTCCAAACGTTTACGTTGCGCTTTTGATTGGCTTTGTAACAGGAATTGGCGCCGCAATCGGCGAAATGTCTGGCTACATTCTTGGGCTTTTGGGGATTAAGACTTTGAAGAAGATGAGTGAAAAAAAAGTGGAGAAGGTTTTTGAAATAGGTGAAAGGCTTGCTGACAAGGGCATGCCCATAATCTTTTTGGGGGCCTTTACGCCTTTTCCTTTTGACCTTGTGGGAATTGCTGCCGGCCTTATAAGGTATGACCCTAAGAGGTTTTTCTTTGCAGCACTGCTTGGCAAGGTTTTAAGGTATGGGCTTGTGGCCTTTGTTGGCTTTGTTGGAATCAATGCAATTCCCTGGCTTGCCAGGATTTTGGGCTTGTGAAAGGTTTAAAAGCCCGTAAAAGGCAATTATATGTGGTGCATTTAGGTTGGTCAGAAAGCCAAGGAAAACCAGGGCAAGGCATGCCTCTCCAAGCATTATCTCAAGGCTGAGGTCCCAGATTTCCCACAGCAAAGCAGAGCAGCGGGAGCTTCAAAGAAGGCTTCAAGCAGTAAAACGCGAGCTTGACAAAGCAAGAAAAAATGCTCTTAGGAAAAAGGCCGCCTGATTCTAAAAACCCAGAGCCTTGCTTAAAAGCCAGGCAGCTATCATCAGAATAGCCTGCGGCGGCAGGGCAGGCAGCGCTTTTCCGATTCTTGTCTGCAGGTAGTTTATTGTCAAAAGCAGCCCTATCAAGGACGCTGCAAGAACCATTAGGGCTGGAACCAGGTACAGTGGGTAGCCCAAATGCTGTCCTGCTTTCATTACGCTTACTGCAAAAACCAATGGCAGAACAAGGTCGCCTGTCCCTAATTCGAACTGGTGCTCTTCTGTTGGAATTGCAACAGTAAACGCCAAATTTTTTCCCGTAATGCCTTTTGCCAAGGTAACCATGTGCTTTGTTTTGAATACAGCGATGAAGTCGTAAACCGACAGGAGAATCAAAAAAACCAGTACTGGCATGACTCCCAAGGAAACCCCTATCAATGCGCCCACGCCTCCAATTGAAATAACGGCTGCAACATTCCTTATCAAAACGTTTTTTGGGAAAAGCAGCCTTAATGCAATCAGGTAAATCGTGAAAGTGAATGCCATTTCAGGAATGAAAGACGCAAACACTATTACGGATGCTGTGAATAGAACAAAAAGCTCCATGAGCCTGAAAAGCTTGGCGCCTTTGAAAAAGAGCATGAAAAGCAGCAGAAAGCCAGTGAAGAAAATAATTCCTGCAATCAACCCCAAAGCGTTTACCGGGTCATCTGGGTTGTCTGTTATTATGGTGGGCTGTTCCAGGTTTCCTGAAGCGATTTCGCCTATCAGGACCGTTCCCACTCCCAGTCCAATGAGTTGTGTTACTGTGAAAAGCAGAACCATTTTCCTGAAAAGGTGTCTGGCCATTGTACAAATTAGGGGTATTCAGCTTTAAAGGGCTTGCGCAGGGCCTTCTATTCCTTATGTGTCGGCTTTAGGAAATTGTGCCTTGGCCTGTAAAGCTCGCCGTTTTTCTCAAGCTTCTGGATTAGATCGCGGGCGCGGTCCTTGTTTATTCCTGTGCCCTCTGCTTCGTTTAAGACTTCCTGCAATGGAACCATGTCCTGGTCTTGGGCTTTTTCCCGCAGAATACTCAAAATCTTTCGCATGTTTGTCATCTGGGTGTGGGTTTGCCCTGTCATAATGATGTCGTAGTCTATTTTTCCTGTTTCAGGGTCTGTTACCACATCGCTCAGCGATGCCTTTACCAGTCTTATCGACCTTTTTGCGTCTTCATCTGTTGCCTCGTCGCTTAGCCTAACTCTTGCCCCTGCTTCTGTGAGCCTTACAAGCCCTTCAAGCTGCCTGTGTGTGGCAGCATAGCTTCCCTCTTTCCTTCCAATGTCTCGCAACCCGATGTAGAATTCGGAAATCGCCTGGATTGCTTCCTTTGTAAGAACAGGGAAAATGTTTTGCCTTGCATAAGATATGTATTTTCCCAAGAGCTCTGGGCCTACTTTTGGTGCGGAAATGTTGTCAATTTCCTCCTGTTGGGATTTTTTCAATGCTATTCCTTTTTTCTTGTACTGGCTTAAGAGTTCTCCGCCCTTGTGCGTCTTCAATATGTGTGCTGTTATTGCTTCATCTTTTGTTTTGTCCAAAACGTCTTTTATCATGAAGAACAAGTCAAACCTTGAAATCAGCGTGCTTGGCAGGTTAACCTGTTCAATGAAGGGCGTGTACTCTTCAAATCGCGACATCTTTGGGTTTGCAGCTGCCAGAATGCTTGTGTCTGACTTAAATCGTGTTACGATTCCTGCTTTTGCAACAGAAATCCTGCCTTGTTCCATTGCCTCATGCATTGCGCTTCTGTCTTCTGCATCCATTTTGTCTAACTCGTCAACCATGCAGACGCCGCCACTGCTTAAAACCAGGGCCCCTGCCTTCAAAGTCCAGCCCCCTTCGCCAAAATCGTCTTTTACTGCCGAAGCCGTTAAGCCGACTCCGCTTGTCGTTTTTCCTGCCGTGTAAATGCTTTTTGGGGCGATGTTGTTTGCCGACTGCAAAATCTGTGACTTGCCTGTTCCAGGGTCTCCAACCAGCAAAACGTGCACGTTTCCCCTAATGGTCTGGTCTCCTGGAAGGGCTTTTTTGACGCCGCCGAAAAGCTGCAGTATAATCGATTCCTTTACGCTTTCATGGCCGTAGATTGCGGGAGCAATGCTTTTCGTAAGCTTGTCATATATTTTTGGGTCAGCTGCAAGCTTTTTTATTTCCTTTTCCTCTTCAGGCGAAATCTCTATTTCCTCAAATTCGCGCATGGTTTCTTCAAGGTGTATTGCTTCCAAGTACCTGCCGTAAACGGTTTTCTTTTTGTCAGGGCTTGAAAGCCGCAAAACGCCTGTAAAACGGGTTTTGTCTCCAGCGCTGATCATGTTTACCAAGTCGTCTGTAACGTAAATGTCCAAGTAGGCTGCCTGCTCGTTTCCCTTAAGCTTTTCCAAGGGCTCTTGTATCTGGATTTTCTGGCTGTCGATGAATTCTGATTGCTCTGGCACCAAGTCAAAGTCACGGTGCCTGCACTCGCAAAAAGAGGGGGTCTTCAGTTCTTGGGTGTCCTGTGGCTTTTTGTAGGTGTTTCCACAGTGCCTGCATCTCCAAACCGCGACCTTTAACTTGGGCATCACGTTCGTGATTTGCCTTACCACTCCTTCCACTGAAACCAGTTTTCCAAGATGGTGGGCGCCAATGCTTTTCACAAGGGGCTCGTTTTCTTTTGGCAAATTAAAAAAACGCACGTACGGCGAAAATCGCTCTATTTCCAGGGCCGGGATTTCAACCTGTTCTACTGCATCTTGGGCGGCTTCCAGTATGGCATCCGGGCTGTCAAGCAGGGCGTCTGCCAATTCGATGTCAAACTGTTCAAGCAGCTTGAAGTCTACGTCCAAGCTTCTTTTGTCAGGGTATGATTCCACAAGCCTTTCAATCTGGTTTTTGTAGTTTGCTTCAAAGAACTCTGAAAACTTGTCAATGTAGGGACTTTCCTTGCTTTCGCTTTTTTCCTGCTCTGCTTCCATAACTCTCTCCTCTAAAAAAACAGGTTTTTTCTGCTTTTAAAACCCCTTTGGGACAGCGGCTTTCCGGTAAATTTCCCTAACCTGCAGCTTCCGCTGTCCGCTTTTGTGCCGGGAGAAATCGTGTTGGGCAAAAAAAAATTTCTTCCACTATTAATACTGCTCTGAACTAATTATATCTTCGCACTTGCCAAACTAAACTGCCGGGCTGTTGACTAATTTGGATTGCAAACCAAGGTTCCACTAATCCTTTCCCTGGATTCGCTTTGGAATAATTCTTTCAACTGCAATTGCTTTAAATACCCTAACGAGTTATAAAGGAAATTTTGTGGGGGCGTTATAAAAAAATAAATCCAACCAGAGCCGATAACAGATTCATCGCAACAGAAACTTTTAGAGCCACATTCCGGGACTGGTGCAGTAGGAGCCTGACTAAAAAAACTTCTGCAACCAGTACAAGAAACTCTGCAACAACAAAAGCCTGTAGGTAATGACTAAAGAAGAAGGGCAAAACCAGCCAAAGGATTGGCAGTGTTACAGCGTTTATCAGAAAAAGTACGGCGAGCTTTTCCCAAAATGGCTTTTTTACCAAAAAATTAAGCGGAAAAAATTCCAAGAAATTCGTAAAAACAAATGCCAAGAAAAAAGCAGCATAACCAGAAATCATTTCTTTGACCTTTTAACAAACCAGACTATGAGAACCACTGCAATTATGGGGGCTAGCAAAACAAGCGGTGAAAAAATAAAGGCCTCAATCGGGTAAATTAAATCCGGAGCATTGCTCTGAACAGAAAGCGACATTGTCTTCGCCTCAGGGTCAAAAGATGAAACCCTGTAAACAGTATGGCCTGCATTCAGATGAACTTCTGGCGAAACAACACTTTGGGAAGCAACCTCTTCAAAGTCTGCTCCTTCACGAATTAAGGGCTGAGTTGACAAAGGGTTTTCTTTTGAAACAGCATAAAATGTTATGACCGTATCAAACTTGTAAACGCCTTCACTGCCTTCAACTAAAGCCAGGTCCCTGTGAATAACACCCTTATAGAAGAAAGCATAATCCGGGTAATCTCCCGCATTGGTTATTTCAAAGGAATAGCTCGGGCTTGGGCCAATATCAGCCCAAACAGTAGCTGAAAAAAGTAAAACCGTAAGCAAAACCAATAACCGCTTCATTACAAGCAATAAAGGCTAGCACACATATATATAGTTTATCTTATTGGAAGGTCAAAGCCTAGATCTTTTTCCCCAAAAAATAACTTCCAAAACTTCCCAAATTAATTTAAATACCCTCTTTCAAAAGCTCTCATCACCTTCACTTCCGAATTTTTTCTTAGGACTCTGCTTTTCTCGGCTTAAACATTTCCCTGCCTTCGGCAGGTCGGTTGCGCCTAAATGTTTAATGCATCCAAAAGCAGCAGAGACGTCCCAGAAAAAATTCATTCTAAATGGAGGTGATGCTGAATGAGTTTTTCAATTACAGAAGAAAAAAGAAGCCCTTTCGGAAACGGCTTCAGTTTTGACGAAATATTAAAGCACATGAAAGGAGACGGGTTTACATGAACACCGGAAGCCTCCTCTATCCAAAAGAGGTTAAGGGTAAAAGCCCTTCTTGTTGTGGTGCGGGTATGAAACTCGAACTTTCAAAAGGATTCCTTGAAGAGCTGTATGTTAGGCAGAAGCTTTCGACCTATACAATAGCAAAGCGTTACAATTGTTGGGACACCACCATTGGCTCCAAGTTAAAAGCGTTTGGGATAAAAAGAAGGAATCCTAAGAAAAAGAAAGTTTTCTCAAGGGAACTTCTTGAAGAACTGTATCTCAACAAAAAGTATTCTATAAGCAGGATTGCAAAAGAACTAGGTTGTGGGCATGCAACAATTTGGCACAGACTCGAAGAGTATAAGATTCAAAAAAGAAAGCTGGCAAGGTGTCAAATAGGGCGGCAGCAACTCCATCATCTCTATCTAAACAAAAAGTTTTCGCAGAGTAGGATAGCGGAATTACTTGGTTGCTCTCCTTGGGTAATTTCTAACAAACTAAACAAATTCGAGTTGCGAAAAAGGAATGCTTCTGAAGCAGGTATGATATACGAACGACGAGACTTTTCTAACAACCCTATTGAGAAAGCTTATCTAATAGGCTTTAGACTTGGAGACATTCACGGGAAAAGAAGAAGTATCTACTCTATTGGTCTTAACTCTAGCACTACAAAGCGAGAACAACTGGAATTGATGTGTTCTCTTTTTGAAAAATATGCTCATGTGCAAACATCAGCTTCTAAAGGAACGTTTTCATTCTCCTGCATATTAAATAACTCTTTTTCTTTCCTAGAACCCAAGGAGGACAAACTCTCTAAATGGATTCTGGACTCAAACGAGAACTTCTTCTCATTTCTTGCAGGTTATACTGATGCAGAGGGCAACATCGGGGTATATAGTGGGCGAGCTAGATACAGACTTGGCTCGTATGACAAAAACATTCTGAAGCATATCTATGATAAATTGAATGCTTTAAAAATAAAGACCAATATAAGACTTGAATCTCCCAAAGGATATACTCGTAGGGGGGTTGTTAACCATAATGATTTTTGGAGAATAAGCATTAATTATAAAGATTCTCTGCTTAGATTATTTAAAAAACTTGAACCTTATTTAAAGCATAAGAAAAGAGTTCGAGATATGGAAAAAGCAAAAGAGAATGTTTTGCAACGAATGAACACACAAGGAGGTGAAGCGGTTTATGGCAGCAGGAAAGTTTTATATCACAACGGCAATTGATTACCCTTCCAGTAAGCCCCATCTTCGGCCACGCCTATGAGAAAATAACGGCCGACTGCATTGCAAGATGGCACCGCCTTTTGGGAGAAGAGGTGTTTTTTCTTACAGGAACGGATGAGCACGGCAGCAAAATAGCCAAAAAGGCAAAGGAAGCGGGAAAAAGCCCTGAAAAATACGTGGATGAGATGGTTGTCTTCTTCAAAAACCTCTGCGAAAAGCTTGAAATAAGCAACAACCGCTTTATCCGCACCACTGACCCTGACCATGTAAAGGTTTCGCAGGAAATTTTCAAAAAAATCCATGACAAGGGAGCAATATGCCTTGGGAAGTACTCTGGCTGGTACTGCCCGGAATGCGAAACCTTTTACACTGAAAAGGATTTGGAAAACGGGAACTGCCCGACACACGGCAAAAAGGCAGAATGGGTTTCAGAGGAATCCTATTTCTTCAAGATGTCAAATTACAGCAGGCCTGTTCTTGATTACCTTGAAAAAACCAGCGCTTCAGTTCTTCCGGAGGGCAAGAGAACGGAGATAATAAACCGCGTCAAAGAAGGCCTTAATGACCTCAGTGTCAGCAGGGTCAATGTTCCCTGGGGGATTCCTGTTCCAATAGACAAGAAACACACACAGTACGTGTGGATGGACGCTTTGCTTAACTACATTTCAGGAATAGGCTACCCAAAAGATGAAAAGTTCAAAAAATTCTGGCCGGCCGACATCCACTTGATTGGCAAGGACATTCTCTGGCACCACACCGCCATCTGGTTCTCCATACTCGTGGCTGCCGGAATACCTTTGCCAAAAACGGTTTTCGTGCACGGCTTCATTAACACCGACTCTGGAGAAAAAATGAGCAAAAGCAAGGGAACGGTAATTGACCCGATTGAGCTTGCAGACCGCTATACTGCGGATGCAGTGCGCTACTTTCTCCTAAGGGAGATTCCTTTTGGCCAGGACGGCAACTTTTCAGAGCAGGCTTTGAAAGACAGGCTTAACAACGAGCTTGCCAACGGCTTGGGAAACTTGGTTAACAGGACCATTGTTTTGATTGAAAAAAACCTTGGAGGCAAGATTCCAAACGCAAAAACAGATCCTGCCTTGCAGAAAAACCTTAAACTTGAAAAGATTGAGGAGCACATGCAAAAGCTTGAATTGCACCATGCTTCTTCCGAAATTTTTGCATTTGTAAGCGCCTGCAACCAATTTGTGAACGAAAAAGAGCCCTGGAAGCTGAAAGGCAAAGAACTAGAAACAGTTCTCTATTCGCTTGCAGACAGCATCCGCATTATTTCAATTCTTCTCCAGCCATTTGTTCCAAGCACAAGCGAAAAAATCAATTCCCAGCTGGGCGTCAAACAGGGCCTGCTCAAAGAATGTGACTTTAACTTGCTTAAACCGGGAACAAAGGTAAGGAAAGGCCCTGTCCTTTTCAAAAAAATTTAGCTGTTTTTCTTTGCAGACATGTCAAACCTGACAGCTCGCTTCATTCTTTTCCATTCTTCCAAAAGCTCTTTCTGCCTTGTGGTAAGAGGCCCTCTTTTGCTTTTGGCTTCAAGGTCTCCAATCCTTAAATCAATGGCTCGCATTTCACGCAAGTCTGCCTTCAAAGCCCGGTTCGGATTTTTTCCCTTTCTTTTTGTGGCCCGTTTTCTCATCTCATTGCCCCATTTTTTCCTTTACCATTTCCGCGTATTTTTTCAATTCCTCTAATTCGGCTTTGCCACGCTGCCATTCAAAGGAAAGGCTGTCGTTTTTTCTTCTTGGGACAACATGAAAGTGCACGTGCGGAATGACCTGGCCTGCTTCTTTTCCATTTGACTGGATTACGTTAAAGCCTTGCACGCCTGGCTCTGAAACCATTAAAGCAGAAGCAACCTTCTGCACTGCTTCAATGACTGCTTCAAGCTCTTCATGCGGCACATCCAAAAGAAGCCTGCAATGGCTTTTTGGTATGACCAGAGCATGGCCCTTTGCAGCCGGCTGAATGTCCAAAAAGCTCAAAACCTTGTCATCCTCGTAAAGTTTTGTGCTTGGTATGCTGCCTTTCACTATTTTGCAGAAAATGCATTCTTCCATTAAAAACCACCTGCTAGTTTAAACTTAAAACTTTTTTTAAACAAAAGCCAAGCCCAAGTAAAGCAATCCAAAGGCAATGCAAAAAAAGGCAAAGTTTATTTTTCTTGCAAGCCTGAGCAAAACCGCGATAGATGCATAGCCTGCTACTGCCGCAGCCAACACGGAAACCAGTGCCTCGGGCCCGATGGAAATGCCTTCAGCCAACCCAAATGCAAGCTCTGCAACCAGCACAGAGGGAATGCTTAAAATGAATGAAAGCCTGAAAGCCTTTTCCGGTTCAAAGCCCTGAAAAAGCAAAGCCGCGGTTGTTATTCCGCTCCTGCTTACCCCTGGAATTGCTGAAAGCCCTTGGGCCAAGCCAGTTAAAAGGCCGTGCGGTGAACCCTCGCTTGCTTTCGCAGGCTTTTTTTTGAGCTGAAGCATGCCTGTGAAAACCAGTGCAATGCCAATAACAAGCATTAAAAGAAAAGGACTTGCTACAGCTGCCTTAAGAAACAGGTATGCTGGAAAGGCAGTAACTGCTGTCCCAAGCAAGGCAAACGCAACGAATTTCGCGGTTTTTTGGCTCTTTCCCTGCAGCATTTCCAAAACCTCTTTTCGAAAATAGATGGTTGCAGCAACAAGTGTCCCAACATGCAAAAAAATTGCGTACCCCAAAGCGGCTTCTGCCGAAATTCCAAAAACATGCATTGACACAACCATTGTCTGGCCCTGGCTGCTTACTGGAAGCCATTCTGCAATTCCCTGCAAAACGCCCAAGGCAATGGCTTGAACCAAATTCATAACCTGGTAAGGGCGGAACTTAATTTAACCCAGGACCCCTATTCTTTTCAGAATATTGTTTTCAGTTCATTATTTATTTCAGAATACTGGTTTTATTGTATGGGCTTTGGCATTGGAGACACCATTGATTCTGCCGTGGAACTGCCTGGCGTACAAACTGCCCAAGTTTCAAGGGCCTTTGGCTTTACCCTGGAATCAGGGGCAAGGTTTGGCCCAATAAACGTAGCCTACAAGGCCTTTGGAAAGCTCAACAAGGCAAAGGACAACGCTGTCCTTGTCTTCCCCACTTTGACTGCCACTCCACAGCCTGCTTCAGAAAACCTTGGAAAAAGGGCACTGCAGGGCTGGTGGCCTGAAATCGTTGGGCAAGGAAAGCCAGTTGACACCAAAAAATTTTTTGTAGTATGCCCTGACCATTTTGGAGGCTGCTATGGCTCAACTGGGCCTGCCTCAAAAGACCCTTACACTGGAACAGAATACGGGCTTCGGTTTCCAGGCTTTTTCATCAAGGACATGGCAAAGGTTACACTTGGTTTTCTTGGCAAAATAGGCTTGCACAGGCTTAAGGCCATTGTGGGTGCAAGCATTGGCGGCCTGTTAACTTTGCAGACCGTTGCACTGCAGAGGAATTTTGCGGAAAAGGCAATTGTTTTGGGCGCCTCACACAAGGTTTCCGCCCACTACCTTGCCTTGAACCATATTGCAAGGCAGGCCATAATGCTTGACCCCTGCTGGAGTTTTGGCCGCTATCATGGAAAAAGCTTTCCTGAAAAAGGCCTTAGCATTGCAAGGCAAATCGGCCACATTTCCTACCTCAACCAGCTGGTTTTGGACCAAAAGTTTGGAAGAAAGCCTTTGGGCAAATTCAAAGACCATGTCAGTTTAGGCCTGCAGTACCAGGTTGAAAGCTATCTTGACCACCAGGGAAAAAAGTTTTGCAAGCGCTTTGACCCAAATTCTTACATTTACCTAAGCAAGGCCATTGACACCTTTGACCTGGAAAAAGACTTTGGCAGCATTGAAAACGCCTTCTCCGGCTCCTCCACAGCCTTTTCATTCCTTTCCATCAACTCAGACCAGCTTTTCCTTCCAGCTGATACCATTTCCCTCCACAAACAGCTTCTTGCAGCAGGCGTCAAATCAAGCTTCAACAAAATCCTGTCCCCAAAAGGCCACGACGGCCTTTTCCTTGAATCAAAACAAATCGCGCCAGTAATCGGAAAAGCGCTAAAAAGCTAATTGTCAATGGACTTTTTTTATAACCGAGTGCCTTTTCGCGAAGCGAAAACGCTTCTTTTCTAAGGCTTTCTTTTTCAAAGAAAGGCTCGCCAGCAGCATTTCTTTTTGCAAACTTTTTGGAAACGAGCGAAGCGAGTGCTCCAAAAAAGTTTTCGCCGGCGGCAGGATTCGAACCTGCGGGGCCCGAAGGCCGCATGCTGTCTTGGCTTCTTTTCCCAGGGCTTTTCTTTCCAAGAAAAGGCCTCTCGAGGCATGTGCGTTTGACCGCTCCGCCACGCCGGCATAGGTTAATTATTGCCGAAAATGGTATTTAATTGGTTTGCCTGCTGGCTGAAGGCAAAGAAAAAAAAGAAAGAGAAAAAGGGAGGTGCTGGCTCCCTTACTTTTGGTATGCTTCTGCAACCAAGGAGTAGAAGAACACTGCTAAAACGTATTCCACTACCAACAGCACTATGAAAGCTATTAGTCCCACGCCCATAAGGGTTGACATAATGCTTGCAATTGCTGCAGGGTCTGTTGCGCCTCCTAGGACGACAGGTAGCAACGGTGCGGCGAACAAAATTGCGACTATTGCTCCGACTATCAGTGCGATTAAGAATGCAATCACTGCACCAACAATCACTGCCACTATGAAATCACCGCTTTTGGCTTTGTTGAAAACTTCTCCGAATCCAAACGCTGCTCCAAGGTCGCCTGTTTTTGCCAGGGCCATGAACGCTGAGAGCGCTATGAACATGAACACTATGTACCAGATCAAGGCAAGCGCTGGGCCAACGAATGGAATGAGCATTAAAATAAATGCAACTATTGCTGCGATTATTCCATATGCCAGTCCTACGACGATTGCCTTTATGCTGTTTACTATGAGTTCGCTAAAGTTTTCAAAGCCAGGTAGTGAATGGTCTCCGTTCATTGTCCTGTTTGCAATTCTAAGCAGGTAACCTGGAATTGTCAAGATGTTGGCTATTGGAATTATTAAGAGAATAATCCCTATTACCATGTTTTTGATGTTGCTGAATGGTTTGCCGATTGCTGCTCCAATATTCACTTGGTTTCACCTCCCGCTTTTTTGCATGGAATAGGCTTTTCTGCTATTTAAAGCTATCTGGGAGCGTTTTTTTTTCATTTTTTTGCAAGGGTTGGAAGAATTTTTGAAAACAGGTTTTTGGCTTTCTTTCCGTGCTCTGTTTTCACAACGGTTTTGCCTGTTGAATTTATGTCTAGCTGTGTTCCTTCAAGCCGTGTGATGTGCAGAGAGCTTGTTTCTATTTCCATTTCGGCGCCTGCTTTTTCCTTCAATTCAGCACCCTTTTCAAGGTCTATTTTGAGAAAGCCTTTTGGCATAAGCTGCCAGTTTTTTCCTGAACTGCATTTTTTTTTGAACAAATTTCTTGAACTGCATCAGATTTCACGCCGTTCTCTTGCATTGAATGCTTGTTGAACGAGTTCTTTTACTGCAAGCTTTTTTTCCTGTTCTTCAATAAAGCCACGTTTTGCGCTTGTGCTTGGCTTTTCTGGGATGGAACAGCAGCTGCTTGGCATTGTGCTTATTCCAAAGCTTTCAAATTTTTTCGCGATTTTTTCTATTTCGAGTTTGTCCATTCCAAGCAATGGCCTGATAACAGGCATGGCAATGGTTCCTGCTTCTGCATTCAAATTTGACAGGGTCTGGGAGGCAACCTGGCCAAGGCTTTCTCCGCTTAAAAGAGCGGATGCCCTTTCCTTTTCTGCAATTTTTTCCCCAATCCTGAGCATCATTCTTCTGCATAGAACGCAGTTGAATTTGCGGTCGCAGTTTTTTGAAATTGCTTTCAACACAGAGCCAAACGGTACCACGACAAGCTTTACCTTTTTTCCAAAAGCCTTGTTCAAATGCTTTACAAGCTCAATTGTCTTCTTCTCAGCTCTTTCATCTGCAAAAGGCTTTGTGCTGTAATGCAGTGCCAATACTTCCATGCCTTGCTCTAACGCAAGGCCCAAAGCGGCTGCAGAATCAATGCCTCCTGATAAAAGGCAAACAACTTTAGTCATGCTCAATCAGCCACTTCTTTGTTCAGGTTTATAAAGATCTCGCCGAAGAATTCTCCTTTAGGAGTCATTTTATCTGTTTTTTCTATTCTTCTTGCCACATTGCTGTTTAGTCTACAGCAGTTATAAAATTGTAAGAAAAAATAAGAAAGTTAAAAAATCCAAATAAGTATAGGGTTAAAAAAATAGTGCCTACAACTGTGCCTGCCACTAAAACTATTTTTTGAACAAATTTCATAGGTGTTTCTCCAGTGATTCCAGACAGTTTTCTATGGACGTTTTTTTGAAGTCTTTGAGAAAAGAAGTCAAAGACGCTTTTTGGTCTGCAATTTTTCTGATTATGGTTTCATCTAGGTTAGTTGGCAAGAGGTTGAATATGTTAAATGTGTCTATGCCGGGCTCTCTCAGATAGAATGTGGCAGCTGATTTGTATCGCAAAGTATCATTTAGGCCAAATCCCAGTGCTTGTAAAATTGACACGTCATTGGCCCGCAGGATGTTGCCTGCGCATTCAAACTGAAAAAACCAGCTTGATTCGCCTTGAAAATAGTCATCAACAAGCAGATATAAAGAAAATTTTTGAATGGGGTCACTAGCGTTAAGACCGAAATGCTCGTAAATGCTCTTATCCATTGTTTTGTTATCATTCGACCAGGTGTCGTCAACAATCAAGTGGGTTTCATAGCCAGCCATGAAGGGCATTGAAACACTGCTTGCTTTTAAGGCTTCAAAGATTGAATCTTTGCCTTTGGGTTTATGAGTTATTTCCCTGGAAGAATTGTTGATGTACCTTATGTCTGGGGCAATCGCGCCAAAAAAGTAATCGTCAACATTTTCGCATCTTGATATAAACGCCCTTTTAGAGACTTTTTTCAAAACCAACTTTGCAATCAGCTCGTGTGCAAATAAACCAGCCATAAATAAACCCTAGCTAATATACAGATGAAGGAATTTTTAACGATTGTGGTGCAGTTGTAAAAATTTGGGTCTCCGAGAAATGCTGCTTTGAACTTTCTGCCTTCAAAGCTCTTCCAGCCTGACTATTTTTGGGATTGAATCAAAGCCCTTGTCAAATGAATAAATCTCTTTTATTCCCAAGTCCAACATCAAGGCCACTGTAGTGCAATCTGTAAAACTAAGTTTTTCGTAGCTTTTGAATATTTCCATTGCCAGGCTCAAATGCCGCTGTTCGATTTTTTCCATCTTAATTTCTGAATTAATTATTTCCTCCAAAATTTTGTTTGAAACAATGGCCCCTTTTTTGGCTCTTGCCAGAGTAAGCAGTTCGTCCAACACATAATCAGAGTATGCCGCGTTTCTAACTTTCTCTTCCGCTATCGCACTAACTATCTTCCTGGCTTTTGCATGGTGCTTTTCGTCAACAAAAAAGCTGGCAAACAATGTAACCGTATCAATAAATTTCATTGGCCAAAACTCGCTACAATCAAGTCGTGCTCTTTAACGGCATCAAACCGTTTGCCTGCCTTAAACTTTCCAACCAAATTCTTCAAGCTTCCCTTTTTCTTTGGCCTCAAAATTATTTCTTTATCCAAATCGATCACCTGGATTTCTTGCCCTGGCTTCAACCCATGTTTTCTCCTGCTTTCAGCCTGCAGGGTGAACTGGAATCCTTTAGACAATTTAATGTCATAAACATTTGTAGTCAAATCATATCACTGCTAATATTCATATTCCTCATTACATTTAAACCTTTTCATTAGATTTAATCAAACTAATGAATATTTCGCCGAAGAATTGTGTATTAGGCGCCATCTTACCCGTTTCTTAATTCTTGTTGCCATCTGCCTATTTCAGGAACTCTTTCCCGTGCTGTTTTTCTGGGGCTTCTTTTCTTGCAGTATTTTTTTGATTTCTTGCAAGTATTCTTTTGCATTTTTGAGAATCTGCTCTGCATCTTCTTTTGTTTCTGTTCTCTGCAGGCCGTATAGCACTTCGTGCCTTTCTTCTCTTGCATTGTTCAGGAGAAAGGAGAATTTTGAGTTTATAAGCCCTTTTTGTATGTATTTTTCTTTCACGAATTCGATTAGGCAGTAATGGCTTTTTTCAGTGTAGCCGTCTCTGAAAAGAAGTGCTCTTGATGCATGAAACATTGATGCATAGGAGAGAAGGATTGTGGCGGAATAAATTTCCGAGTCCATGGATATCTCAGCATCCATCAGCCTTTGCTCAGCGATTTCAAGAGCGATAAGTCCCTTTTGCTTATCTGGCTTGTCTTTTCTAAGAAGCCTTTTTTCAAGGCAGTCTGCAAACCTGCTCATTCAATCACCGGCAGTTCCCCTCCCAAAACAATGCCTTCTATTAGTATTCTTTGGTAAAAAGGCTTGTCTTCCACTGCCTTTTTCCTCCATTCCGCAGTGGAATAACACACAAAATTGATTTCCCGGCCGATTTTTTTCTCAAACCTGCTAATTTCTATTACATGCTTTTTTTTTGTGATTGCCAGCAGGTCTATGTCGCTTTCTTTGCTGTCTTCTCCCCTGGCAGTGCTTCCAAACAACACCAGTGCCTGTGGCCCAATCTTCTTTTTCATTTCTTCAACCAAACCGCTTTTTTCCAGTTTCTCAAGAAAGTATGCTGTTTTAAGCAGCTGAAACCTTTTGCTTTTTGTGTTGGCTCTGAATAAGGACAAGTTTGCCTTTTTGTGTTTTTCAATTAGGTTAGCTTTGACAAATTTGTCCAGCTGGATTTTGGCAGTCGGTGCTGAAACATTTGCTTTTCTTGCAGCTTCCCTCAAATGGAATTCCCTAAAAGGCTCGGTAAAAAAAAGTTCAAGAACTCTTTGCCCGGCATATTCTTCAAACACAAAAAATCACCTAACGATTGTAAAATATAAATAACGATTGTTATTTTAAATTTATTGCTTGCTTTGCCTATTCGCCAATCAGGCTGTTTTGTTCCAACTGCTCAAAAGCCAGCTATTTCGCTATGCTGATGAATATTTCGCCGAAGAATTCTCCTTTAGAAGATGATTTATTTCAAAACGCTATTTTTGTTGCCATGTCAAAGATTTTTCATAATTTCTTTTTTCAGTTTCTCGAACAAGCCAGCAGCAATTTTGCCAATTTCTTTCAAGAAAAGTTCTTTTTCCATTGAGGCAATTGTATCCGTTCTAATATAACTCCTGGTTTTTAGTCCGCGAGCGGGAAACCCCTGCCTTTTAAGGCAGGGATGAGAGCGAGC